>NZ_JBCNNS010000249.1:0-3516 GCF_039594335.1 Raoultella sp. | reverse complement strand
GATTAATGGATAAACTGATGCAGGAACGCAACACGCTCAACGATCTCAGTATGCTGGATCCCCTGACCGGTTTGTATAATCGCCGCGGGCTACAGAACCGCCTCGACACCCTGCTGGCGCTGGACGGAGACAACCACTTTGTGCTGCTCCTCGATATCGATCACTTTAAAGCCTATAACGACCACTATGGTCATATGATGGGCGACCAGGCGCTGATTCGCGTCTCTGCCGCGATCCGCAACGCCGTGCGCTCACGCGATATTGTCGCTCGTTTTGGTGGGGAAGAGTTTATGGTCCTGCTGACCAACAGCAGCGAGGAAACCGCCTGGCAGGCTGCCGAACGCATTCGCCAGCGGGTCTATGATCTGAAGATCCCGCATATGTTTAATGAAAGTGTCGCCACCAACGTGACCATCAGCATTGGCCTGACGCCGCTCATTGATGACAACATTGAGCAAGCGCTGGCACGAGCCGATGGCGCACTGTATGAGGCCAAAAATAAAGGACGCAATATTATTCTTGCCAGTTAGCTTTTCCTTCGCGCGCCGCGGTATCGCGGCGCCGACAAACTCCTTGCCATGCCGCCTGCAAACAACTAATATCAGGAATCATTATCATTTAGATTTGTATCTGGAAATCAAATGGCCTGGCGCTCCCTTTCTCTTAGCGACGAACTCATCTGGCGGGCTCCCTTCCCGACGGCTGAACGCGCGCTGGCGGAGAGTCTTCGGGCAAAAATCACTGCCCTGCGCCCTCATCTGCTGGATTTCCTGCGTCTGGATGAGCCTGCCCCGCCGCATGCGTTAACGCTCGCCGAGTGGTCGCAACCCATCGCGTTACGCTCCCTGCTGGCCACCTGGTCCGATCATATCTATCGTCATCAGCCCACGCAGCCGCGTGAACAGAAGCCCCTGCTCTCGCTCTGGGCCCAGTGGTATATCGGCCTGCTGGTGCCGCCGCTGATGCTGGCGCTGCTTAATGAACCGCAGGGACTCAGCCTGGCGCCAGAACATTTCCATGTCGAATTTCACGAGAGCGGTCGGGCTGCCTGCTTCTGGATTGATGTGCATAACGATGCCAGGATAGCAGCGCTTTCACCGCAGGCGCGGATAGATGCCCTGGTGATTCGTACCCTGCAGCCGGTTGTTGAGGCGCTGGAAGCGACGGGCGAGATCAATGGCAAACTTATCTGGAGTAATACCGGCTATCTGATCAACTGGTATTTAGGTGAAATGCGCACGCTGCTGGGCGATGAGCAGGTCGCCGCTCTGCGTCAGCACTGCTTCTTTGAAAAACAGCTCGCCGATGGTCAGGATAACCCGCTGTGGCGAACGGTGGTGCTGCGTGAAGGGCTGTTAGTCCGACGCACCTGCTGCCAGCGCTATCGCCTGCCGGATGTCCAACAGTGCGGCGACTGCACGCTGAAATAACGCCCCCTACCTCAAAATTAACGGGCGGCCCTTGCCGCCCGTTGCTATTTATGCGGTCTGTTGACTCTCCTGCTCCGCTCGCTCGGCCTCTTCCGCTTCCTGAGCAAGCAGCTGTTTCTCATACACCTTAAAGAACGGGAAGTAGATAATCGCCGACACGCAGGCCAGAACGATCACCAGAACCGCCGCCCGAAAATCCCAGCCCAGCGCCCAGGCGCCGCCAATCGGTGCTGGCGCCGTCCACGGTACCACCGAGATAACGCGGCCAATCAGATCCAGCTTCATTGCTGCCCAGGCCAGCACCGCGTTCACCATTGGCGCCAGCAGGAACGGAATAAAGAACACCGGATTCATGACGATAGGCGTCCCAAAGATAACCGGCTCGTTAATGTTAAACAGGCTTGGCACCACGCTCAGACGGCCAATGGAGCGCAAATGCGCTGAGCGGCTACGCAGATAACAGAACACCAGCCCCATGGTCGCCCCGGAACCACCAACCACTATGAAGAATGTCCAGAACGCCTCCATGAAGATATGCGGCAGAGGCGCCCCCTGGGCCAGCGCCTGCTGGTTCATACCGAGGTTGGTCAGCCAGAACATCTGCAGCATCCCGGACACAATCGCGGCACCGTGGATCCCGGTGAACCACAACAGGTGGCCAATAAGCACCGCCAGCAGAATTGCCGGCAGAGAGTCGGCTGCCGAAACGAGCGGTTTGAAGATGGCCATAATGGCCTGCGGGATCAGCATGTCAAAATGGTGCTGGATAAACAGACTCAGCGGATACAGCGTCAGCACGACCACCAGCACCGGGATCAACAGATCAAAGGAGTTTTTGATCATCGGCGGAACCTGGTCCGGCAAGCGGATCCCAATGTTGTGCGCTTTCAAAAAACGCATCATTTCCACGCAATAGATCGCCACCAGAATCGCGGTAAAGATCCCGGTCCCCCCGAGGCTATCCACCGGCAGCGTGCCATTGGTCTTCGGCGCGGCAATCAGCAAAAAGGCCATGATCGACAGCATTGCGCACATAAAGGGATCGAGCTGATTGGATTTCTCGTAGTGCTTACCGAGGTTATAGGAGATCGCCGCGCAGATGTAGATCGACATGATCCCCATCGTCATATCAAAGGGGGTCAGAATACGCCCCTCAAATTCTTTTGCCAGATCCAGCCAGGCGCGGGCAAAACCCCAGGTGGTATCCGGTGAGAAAGGTGGATAAGCAAACACCAGCAGGAACGATCCGACGATCATAAATGGCATCGCTGAGATAAAACCGTCACGGATAGCCATGACGTGACGCTGCGATGAGATCCGCCCTGCTATGGGGCTTATGTAATTTTCTACAAAGCGAAATATCAAATTAAACGCAGCATGGTTAGCAGACATAGTAGCCCTCCTGACAGGCTATTGATACTGGCCCAACAACGATTACCCTGCCGTTACGATGACCGCTTTTTGATGCAGCAGGCCGCTGATGGATTACCGGCTATACTGCTCATGACGCAACGATTCATACACGGCTCTTATGTTATAAATAAAGTGAGAAGTGACTGTTCCAGTATTCATCTCTACGCGCACAACCGCAACCGGTTACAGTAACCGGTTACGGTGAATGTGAAGGAGATCGACAAAATAGAAAGAATCTGGATTGTCCGCGCTGTTATTTACACTCCGCCAGGCTTGTGACAGATTTAACCAGGCTTAAATCAGGAGAATCCAATGAGTCTGCAGTCTGTACGGCAGTTTTTTGCCGAACACGCCCCCGATATCGAAATTATTGAGTTAAATCAGAGTACCGCCACCGTCGCGCTCGCCGCTGCCGCACACAACGTTGAGCCTGGACAAATCGCCAAAACGCTGTCGCTCAAGATCAAGGATAAGATTGTACTGATCGTCGCCAGGGGCGATGCGCGGCTGGATAACAAAAAGCTGAAAGAGACCTTTGGTGCGAAGGCCAGAATGTTAAGCAGCGATGAGGTGGTGACCTGGACCGGTCATCCGGTAGGCGGCGTGTGCCCTTTTGGTCTGGAAAATCCGCTGGCCGTCTATTGCGACGTCTCGCTCAGGCACTATCAGGAGG
>NZ_JBCNNS010000248.1:0-3565 GCF_039594335.1 Raoultella sp. | reverse complement strand
CCGCAACCGCTGCAAATGAGCGATCCTCTTTCCTCGCTAATTTACGGCATAAATTGCCGAAAGATACCGGCATCTTTATTGTCATGGTGGTTATCGCCCTGACATTTGAAATTGCCGGCTGGTTGGTCCGCGACCAGTCTTTCCTGATGAACACTAACCGTCTGGTGTTAATTGTTCTACAGGTCGCCATTATCGGGATTATCGCCGTCGGCGTAACGCAGGTCATTATTACCACCGGGATTGACCTCTCCTCCGGATCGGTCATTGCCCTTGCTGCCGTGGTGGCGGCAAGCCTGGCGCAAACCTCGGATAGTCTGACGCCGATGTTCCCGTCGCTGGTTAACCTGCCGGCGGTCATTCCCATTTGCGCCGGGATCGGCGTTGGGCTGATCTGCGGATTAACCAACGGCTTTTTGGTCACCCGGACCGGGATTCCGCCGTTTATCGCCACTCTCGGGATGATGGTTTCCGCCCGCGGCCTGGCACAATATTACACCCAGGGAAATCCTATCAGCTTCTTGTCCGACAGCTTTACATCGATTGGTCAGGGGGCGATGCCGGTGATTATTTTCTTCGTGATTGCCGCCCTGTTTCACATCGCCCTGAAACACACCCGTTACGGTAAATATGTTTACGCCATCGGCGGCAACATGACCTCGGCAAAAGTGTCCGGCATCAAGGTGAATAAGTATCTGGTTATCGTGTATACCATCGCTGGCGCACTGTCGGGACTGGCCGGAGTGGTGCTGGCGGCGCGCGTCAGCAGCGGGCAGTCCAGTATGGGGATGTCCTACGAACTGGACGCTATCGCAGCGGCCGTTATCGGCGGCAGCAGCCTGATGGGCGGCGTCGGCCGTATCACCGGCACCCTGATTGGCGCGATGATTCTCGGTTTAATCAAAAGCGGATTCACCTTCGTCGGGGTCGATGCTTACGTTCAGGATATTATCAAAGGGATGATTATTGTTGCGGCGGTGACGATAGACATGCGCCGTAACCGCAAGAAGCATTAACCGGTAAGAGCCCGCGGCCTGAGCTGTCGCGGGCTCTATGACTTTCTACGCCGCGTCCGGTTCCGGCTCATCGGCGGCCAGGCGTAAACTGTTGAGCAGCACGTTGGCCCCTTTTTCTGCCCATATGGGCAGAATGTTTTCCGCCTCGTTATGGCTAATCCCTTTCGCGCAGGGGATGAAAATCATGCTGGCGGGCGCGACCTTGCTGATATAGCAGGTATCGTGACCGGCGCCGGAGACCATTCGTCGGGCGCTGTAGCCCAGCGCTTTTGCCGCCTGCTGGCTGCGTGCAAGGCACCCGGCGTCAAAGGCAATGGGGGCGTAATCGAAAATTCGCTCGACGTTTGCCGCTACACCGCGCCCTGCCAGCGCTTCAGCAGCGAGATGCAGCCCCCGCTCCATCGCTTCCAGCGCCGGGGTTTGCGGATGACGAAATTCGACGCTGCACGCCACGCGCCCCGGGACCACATTGCGCGATCCCGGTATCACCTGTGCCATGCCAATCGTTGCCCGACCATCGAGGGTGTGGGCGAGGCCGATTTGCTCCACCGCCAGCGCCAGCTCGGCGAAAGCGGTCAGCGCATCCCGACGGCTGGCCATCGGCGTGGTGCCCGCGTGGGCGGAAAAGCCCTCCAGCGTGACGTTGAACCAGCGCTGGCCCATGGCCGATTCCACCAGCCCGATATCCACCCCTTCTTCTTCCAGAATCGGCCCCTGTTCGATATGGACCTCATAACAGGCATGAACCGGGAACGCGGCCGCCGGGCGTTCGCCGCGGTAGCCGATAGCCTCCAGCGCCGCGCCGACGCTGATGCCGTCGCGATCTTCACGGGACAGCGCGAAAGCTTCGCTGAACTGCCCGGCCCACACGCCGGAGGCGAGCATCGCCGGGGCAAAGCGCGCCCCTTCTTCATTGGTCCAGTTGACCAGCACGAGATCGCGTTCGGTCTCAATGCCACGATCGCTGAGGGTGCGCAGCGCCTCCAGCCCGGCCAGCACGCCGTAAATGCCGTCATAGCGGCCGCCGAGCGGCTGGGAATCGACGTGCGAACCGGTCAATACCGGGGCCAGCTGCGAATGTTTACCGGCACGGCGGATAAACATATTCCCCATGCTATCGACTTCGCAGGGAAAACCGGCTTCCCGCGCCCACTGGCGCAACAGATCGCGCGCCTGGCGGTCCTCGTCGCTCAGTGTCAGCCGGGTGACGCCGCCGGCCGGCGTCGCCCCAATTCTCGCCATCTCGTTCAGGGTTGACCACAAACGTTCAGCGTTGATGGCTATCATGGCTTGTCCTTTTTCACGCGGTAGCGGAAGTCGCAGCACTTACCGCCCTGCATAATGGTGGTGGTGCGGGTCAGCTCCACCTCCGGGGCGTAGCCGACGATAAACTTATCGTCGCGGGCGCAGGAGAGCAGGTGACCAATCTCTCCAAGGCCCATTTCGTGGTACATCTCGGCGTAGCGGCAGCGGTTGACGTTGTAGTTATACTGCTGGTCGTCGGCGTCCAGCACCTTGACCTCCAGCGCATTGTCCTTTTCCCACAAATGTTGCAGGGCGACAAAGCTCTGGATGTTCGCGCCGTCCGGCTCCTGGCGGGCAAACGCTTTTCCCGCCTCAATGGCCGCGTTTTCAATGGCTTCGCCGATGATTGCCTGGGCGCGAACCTTGCCTATCTCGCGTACCAGAATGGCGTAAATCGGCTTAATAATTTCGGCTTCAATTTTGCGGCGGGCGAGAATGCCCAGCTCGTTATTATCACTCATCACATTGCCTCACTGCGTTACTTCGTTGTTGCGCCGCCGAGTACGGTTTGCGGCTGCCATTTACCGTCGACAACTTTGTAAACGGTAAAGGTTGGCGATTTCAGGTTGCCCTCTTTATCAAAGGCGATTTGTCCGGTGACGCCGGAGTAGTTAATGGCGCGCAGGGCGGGCAGGTAGTCTGCCGGGTCGACGGAGTCGGCTTTTTCCATTGCTGCGACCAGCACGCGGGTGGCGTCATAGGCGAACGGCGCGTGCAGTTCGATATGGGTGTGATAGCGCGACTGATAGGCCTGCTCAAAGGCTTTACCGCCCGGCATCTGTTCGACCGGCAATCCCGGTTCCAGCGCCACCACGCCGTTTCCCTCTTTCTGTGCCAGCTGGAGGAAGGTCTGGCTGACGAAGCCGCCGGCCCCCATCAGGGTGGCGTTCATGCCCAGCTGTTTGATACGGCGCGCCAGCGGAGCGGCCTGGCTATCGACGCCACCGAAGAAAATCAGATCGGCATTTTTGCTGCGGATCGCGGTCAGTACAGCGCTGAAGTCCACCGTTTTGTCGTCAACATACTGGCGGTCAACGATCTTCACTCCCTGCGCCTCCAGCGATTTAATAAACTCGTCCGCCAGACCCTGACCGAAGGCGGTACGGTCATCGATAACCGCGATGCGTTTGGCCTTCAGGGTTTGCACCGCGTACTGTCCGGCAAACTGGCCGCCGTCATCGTCGTGGCCCATCACGCGGAAGCTGGTATCAAAGCCCTGTCTGGTATAGGCGTGTCCGGTAGCGACT
>NZ_JBCNNS010000247.1:0-3460 GCF_039594335.1 Raoultella sp. | reverse complement strand
CTGCATGGTACAGAAGACCCTTCAATAAACAGAGAAGAAACGCACTGTGATGTTGTCAAAATTTAAGCGTAATAAACATCAACAACACCTTGCCCAACTCCCTAAGCTTTCTCAGTCAGTTGATGATATCGAGTTCTTTTACGCTCCTGCGGATTTTCGGCAAGCGTTACTGGCAAAGATAGCCCACGCCACCCAGCGTATTTGTATTGTTGCGCTCTATCTGGAGCAGGATGATGGCGGCAAAGGAATTCTGCAGGCACTTTACGATGCCAGGCGCCAACGGCCGGAGTTAGATGTTCGCGTTCTGGTTGACTGGCATCGCGCCCAGCGTGGACGTATTGGCGCAGCGGCAGCAAACACCAATGCCGACTGGTACTGTCGCATGGCGCAGGAAAACCCCGGCGTCGATATCCCAGTTTATGGTGTGCCAGTCAATACCCGGGAAGCCCTTGGCGTGTTGCACTTCAAAGGTTTTATTATCGATGATTGCGTCCTGTACAGCGGTGCAAGCCTGAACGATGTCTATCTGCATCAGCATGATAAGTATCGTTACGACCGCTATCAGTGTATTCGCAATAGCAAAATGGCCGATGTGATGTTCAATTGGGTCGAGCACAATCTGGTTGAAGGCCGCGGTGTAAATCGCCTCGACAGAGCCGATCGCCCGAAAAGCCCGGAAATCAAAAATGATATCCGCCAGTACCGCCAGGAACTGCGTGACAGCGGCTATCATTTTTCTGGCAATGCGGATGACGATCGGCTGTCGGTCACACCGCTGGTCGGTCTGGGCAAATCGAGCCTGCTGAATAAAACCATCTTCCATCTTATGCCTTGTGCTGAGCGTAAACTGACGATTTGTACGCCCTATTTCAACCTTCCGGCTCTTCTGGTGCGTAACATCATCCAGCTACTGCGTAGCGGGAAGCAGGTTGAGATTATCGTGGGCGATAAAACAGCGAACGACTTCTACATTCCTGAAGATCAGCCATTTAAGATTATCGGCGCACTCCCCTATCTGTATGAAATCAACCTCCGCCGCTTCCTCAGTCGACTGCAGTATTATGTTAATACCGACCAACTGATTGTCCGTCTGTGGAAAGATGACGATAATAGCTATCACCTTAAGGGAATGTGGGTTGATGATGAGTGGATGCTGCTCACCGGTAATAACCTCAATCCACGCGCCTGGCGTCTGGATCTGGAAAATGCGATTCTGATTCACGATCCGCAGCATCAGCTCGGCGCTATGCGTGAAAAAGAGCTGCATCTCATTCGCCAGCACACGACGGTCGTTAAACATTATCGCGATCTGCAAAGCATTGCGGATTATCCAGTCAAGGTACGCAAACTGATTCGCCGCCTGAGGCGTATCCGTATCGACCGCTTGATCAGCCGTATTCTCTGAATATCTGCCCTGTATCGTCGGGGCTTTTTTCTGGAATGTGTATGCGTACTTTTATCATTGTTGCCCCGTTGCTGCTTACCGGCTGTAGCCATATGGCCCACGATTCATGGAGCGGCCAGGATAAAGCCCAGCATTTTCTGGCCTCGGCGATGCTCTCGGCGGCTGGTAACGAATATGCCCAGCGTCAGGGCTACAGTCGTGACAGAAGTGCGGCCATTGGCCTGATATTTTCCGTCAGTCTGGGAGCATCGAAAGAACTCTGGGACAGCCGCCCGGCAGGAAGCGGCTGGAGCTGGAAAGATTTCGCGTGGGATGTGGCCGGTGCCACAACGGGGTATGCCGTGTGGCAGTTGGCTCGCCAGTAGACCTAAAGTCGTAAACTCTTGCCCTTACGGTGCAGCATCAGAGAAACCAGAAACGCAATCGCGCTCATCACGGTAACATACCAGTAAAAGACATGTTCTACTCCAACCGATTTTAGCGACAGCGCAACGTATTCAGCCGAGCCGCCAAACAGAGCATTTGCCACGGCATACGACAGGCCTACGCCCAGGGCGCGTACCTGAGCCGGGAACATCTCCGCCTTCAGAATACCGCTGATCGAGGTATAGAAACTCACGATCATCAATGCGCAGATAACCAAGCCAAATGCAGCATAGGGTGAGGTTACGCCTTGTAGCGCACTCAATATCGGCACGGTAAAGAGCGTCGCTAAGGAGCCAAAACAGAGCATTGATGTCCGACGACCTATTTTATCTGATAGCGCGCCAAATAACGGTTGAGCCAGCATATAGACAAACAGTGCCGCAGTCATAATCACACTCGCCGTACCGGCGCTCATACCCGCCGTATTAACCAGATATTTCTGCATATAGGTCGTGAAGGTGTAAAAGCTTAACGAGCCGGCGGCAGTGAAACCCAGAACCATCAGAAATGCTTTGCGATTGCGCCATAATCCTTTGAAGGAGCCGGCCTCTTTTAATGCCCGCGTCTCTTGCTTAGATGTTTCATCCAGCTGGCGGCGCAGCCACAGGGCCACAACGGCAAGTATCGCCCCAAGCGCAAACGGTATCCTCCATCCCCAGGCGTACAGCTGCTCGTCGCTAAGAATTTGCTGTAATGCCACCACGACAAGCACGGCCAGAAGCTGGCCGCCGATGAGCGTCACGTACTGAAATGATGCGTAGAAGCCTTTCTTGCCTTCTACGGCGACCTCACTCATGTAGGTTGCGCTGGTCCCGTACTCCCCCCCGACGGATATCCCCTGAAACAGGCGCGCCAGAAGTAATAGTGCCGGCGCCCATGTTCCCATGGTCTCATAGCCAGGTAGACAGGCAATGACCAGCGACCCCATGCACATCATACATACGGAAATGAGCATAGAGGTTTTACGTCCACGACGGTCAGCAATACGACCAAACAGCCATCCGCCAATCGGGCGCATCAGGAAACCCGCGGCAAAAACCCCGGCGGTTTGTAATAGCTGAGTGGTCGTATTTCCGGAAGGAAAAAAGATATGTGCAAAATAGAGAGAGCAGAATGAATAGACATAAAAATCAAACCATTCAACCAGATTCCCTGAAGATGCGCCTATGATCGCCCATATGCGGCGGCGGGTATCGCTTTGCTCCAGCGCTCCCCGTTCATTAATACTGCTTTCTGCCATTGTCATCCTGCTCCAGCAAAGACTGTAATCTGTCTTGTCGGGCGTGCCACGTCACTGAGACAAATCAATTAGTAAATTAAATGTTATATAATTGTTACTTAATTATATGTGATTAAATTCACATTTTTTTTCGTCATGGTGGTTTTCGGGATTAACGCTAAAGCACCAACGGGGATAAAGTGAAATATGGTGAAGAGGTAGCTACGGCAGTTTTTTATGTTGTCTGAACAAACAGATAGATTGCTGCTTAACACCTACCGCTACCTGACGGCTTTTTACTGATTTAATGCCAGGCGGTTTGCCGGACTTCCTGCCCGTCACCCTCGTACTGTGCAACCTCGTTCCCGACGATGTGCCCTGCTCCCGCAGCCACACTCCCCGGCGGACCG
>NZ_JBCNNS010000246.1:0-3538 GCF_039594335.1 Raoultella sp. | reverse complement strand
CCCGATCATCGTTTTACCTGGTTTTCACCGTTTACCCCCGGCTCCTGATTGCAACCAGCCGTTGCTGACCAGCACTACGCACTCAACACATCGTCCAGCTACGGACAACCATTTTCCCCTAATCTGCCCCCAAATTTCGCCACCTGTATTTGGCTTGCTTAAACCCAAATGACCCTGACCCGAAATGGTTATTCAGACAGGTCGTATAATAAATGGTGGCGTAACTGGCCGTAATGATGGCGCATTTTGAATGTAGCATTCAAATTTAACAGAATATGATGCTAGCGTTATTTCTGTAAAATCTTCACTTCAGGAACCTGAGTATGGCACGTAACCGCACTTTCTCTCTCAATATCGGCTGGAGAACGCTGCTCAAAGACGCCGGGCTTATGCCTGAAGACATACTGCGCAGAGCTGGCTTGCCAGACGATACGTTTGCAAGAACCGATCGCGGTCTTGACACTGATGAATATATTCGTTTGTGGCACGCCCTGGAAAGCGCAATAAATAACCCAGCGTTCCCCCTTCCCCTCGTCGAAAACGTTTCTGCGGACGTGTTTGATCCGCCGCTTTTCGCTGCGCTGTGCAGTACTAATATGATGCAGGCGGTCCAGCGGCTGGCCAGATATAAGCAACTCATTGCCCCTATGGCGCTGGATACGACCGTTGATCATAACGGCATTCTGACGGTTTCGCCGCGCTGGCTATCAGCCACTGACATCCCCATATCTCTACAGGTCGCAGAGCTGGCGTTTTTACTGCGGCTGGTACGCCTTGCAACACGCGAACCGATCAAGGCATTGAACGTCATACTCCCGCAACCTCCCACGGCTGCGCAGGCTGGTTACTTTACCCGCTTCTTCGGTACAGCCATTTCGCACGGCGAAAAGCCTGCTATCCGCTTTGCCGCCACTGATGCTCTGCGGCCTTTTTTAACGGCGAATGAAGGGATGTGGCAGGTATTTGAACCTGAGCTGCGACGCCGCCTCAGCCAGTTGGATGTAACGGTTTCAACCGCTGAACGCGTGCGTGCGGTACTTCTGGAGCTGTTGCCAGGTAACGAAGCCACCATTGAAAAAACCGCAGAGCGCCTGGGGATGAGCAAACGCACGCTGCAGCGCAGGCTTGAAGATGAGGGAAAAAATTTCCGCGCCCTCATCCATACCTGCCGCGAAAATCTGGCGCGCCATTATCTATGTAACACCCGTCTGCCCGATTACGAAATCGCATTCCTGCTAGGTTTTGAAGACCCCAATTCATTTTATCGCGCCTTTATGACCTGGACAGGCCAGACTCCTGAAACGGTCAGAGGAACCCGGCACCATGATTAATTGAGGCTGTTAACGGTGTCAAAGGGCGTTAAACCGCACGACGGCTGGGTTAGCGGGCTCTCGTCGAAAAACTGCCGTTCATAAGGTCGGCGTTGCAGCGTTTCCATGTCTCTAAAAGAGGCGCACTTCCTGCGCCGCGTGACGCCTTTAGCAAGCCATCTGGCGCAGATCGCAAGACAGATAAGTCATCTGTTCAGGCAAACTGGGCGCAGTTCATTCATTGAGGTGCCTATGTTTACTCAGGAAAAGAAAACCGCGCTGGTCACCGGCGCTTCGTCCGGCATGGGTAAGGCCATTGCCCGTCGTCTGATTCAGGATGGCTATCAGGTGTACGTTGCCGCCCGTAATGTCGAAAAAATGACTGACCTGGTCAGTCTTGGCGCACGGTCGCTGCGGATGGATATGTCTGTCGATGAGGAAATTGTCTCCGGCGTAGCCACCATTCTGGCCCAAACCGGTGGGATTGATGTTTTGGTCAACAATGCCGGTTTTGGCCTCTATGGACCCGTAGAAGAGATAGAGATTGACGAAGCGCGCTATCAGTTTGAGGTCAATCTGTTCGGTGCCGCACGGCTCACGCAGTTGCTGCTCCCTACGATGAGGGCCAGACGCTCCGGACATATTGTCAATATCACCTCCATGGGGGGAAAGATGTACAGCATTCTGGGGGCCTGGTACCATGCAACCAAGCACGCACTGGAAGGCTGGTCAGACTGCCTCAGGCTGGAAGTCGCTGAGTTCGGGATTAAGGTCGTGATTGTTGAACCGGGCGTAATAGAGACCGGCTTCGGCGATGCCGCCAGTGCCAGTCTTGTCAGACGTTCGGCCAACGGGCCTTATGGTCACCTGGTGAAAAGGGTGTCCATGTCGATAAAAAAAAACTACGGACAAGGTACAGGTAGCGCTCCGGAGGTCATTGCGGAAGTGGTGTCCCGTGCAGTTAAAAACAGTCACCCGCGTACGCGGTATGCCGCTGGTAAGTTTGCAAAAATGCTCATCCGCATGCGCGTCTGGCTGGGAGATCGGATATTCGACCGCATTATTCTCAGTCAGACCCGTTGACAGACAAATGATGGAATGACATTTTCAACACATGAGCTGATCATGGCAGCGAAAATCTGCTTCATCACAGGCGCAGCAAGCGGGATTGGTCGTATCCAGGCGGAAGCGGCACTGGCCCGGGGATAATTCAGGATGGCGCAACCCTTTTTCTTAGCTATTCACTCTTAGCGAACGCCGGTTGAACATCGTGACTTGCAATATCGGCCTTGACGTGACCAGCTCCATTTGATGTGGTCGATAAGCCAATCTTCGCCAATGATCGCGGGAAGTTATTCTTCTCCTTCCCTTTCCTGGCGCTGGTATTCTAAGGCTTTCTTTTACAAGGGCTTTGACATGAGTATCATTTATGTGGTTATTCTGACTTATATAAAACCATTAGAAGACGTTGACGCTCAAATAGCAGAACATGTTGAGTGGTTGAAGAAAGGTTACTCAGAGGGGGTGTTTTTAACCTCAGGAAGGCGAATTCCGCGTAATGGTGGTGTTATTCTCGCGAAATGTGACAGCCTTGAATCTCTGGAAGCCCGCCTTAGCCAGGATCCATTCCAAAAATTCAATATTGCTAAAGCGGAAATTATTCCCTTTGAAGCCACGATGAAAGCGGAACTACTGGAAAATATTTTTTGAGTTCATTCCGGCTCAGTAGCTGATATTGAGCCGTCCGCAATCCAGACGCTCCATCTTGAAATACTCCCCATCATTGGCGCATCGCTGTTAGCAGTCCGTTATTCCCGCGTGTTTCACTCACCAGCCCGCCCGCGCTTTCCGTTTCCAGCCTGTATACAGAGCCGGAACACGCCATTCCTGCAACGACCAGTTTCGTCACGTAACTGTTCAGACCAGAAACATCTGGTAACACCAGGAATTTTCCTGGATGATGGCTAGTGTACAACGTCGCACACAGCAATCATGTCATGAAGTATTTTCCCCCTGAGAGTACCTGCTCAAGGGGACTTTTTTTACCGGCGCATTGCACCGGGATAAACTAGCCTGAACAGGCAGCTTAGTTAACCGTCTGCGAAAGTGCTGATGGCGCCAGACCATTCAGTGTCGTGCCAATACGATCAGCTCTACGCAGTGTCTGCAACCGATGGATGCAACGCCCTGATTAAATTGCTCTCCAGCCACCTGTTCGTTCATCAGGA
>NZ_JBCNNS010000245.1:0-3685 GCF_039594335.1 Raoultella sp. | reverse complement strand
CCATCACTTCGGCAACCTGCTGTTTATCGTGGTTGAGGCGCGCCAGATGCGGCGCCAGCGTGCGCATCAGCAGCGCCGAGGTGGCGATATTGCGCTGGTGGAACTCATCACCCATGGTGATGCCCTGGGCCATCATCGCGGTCAGGTCAATGCCGCGCGTCATCTGTTTCAGCGCCGCACTGAGAACCGGCATCAGCACATCGCGCATCCAGCGCAGGCGCTGCTGCACGTCTTCACCGTAGGCGCCAAAACGCATCACCTTGCCAATCCCTTCGTTCAGATTGCAATACGCACGATTGCCTTCGGCGATGTTCTCCACCACCAGCATTGGCATATTCGGCGAAGTAATGCCGCCCATCGGCCCCACGGCGCTAACGTGATGGCAAGGAATAAAGGTAATTTCGCCGCTTTCCAGCATCGCGTGGGCCGTTTTTTCATCCTGCGCCCAGCCTTCAAATAAGCATGCGCCAATGCAGGCGCCTTTCATCGGGCCGGTCATCTCCTGCCAGCGCATCGGCGGTCCGGCATGGAGCAGCGTTTTTTTCTGATTCAGCGCCCCGATGAGAGACCCCGCCAATTGCACATCCAGCCAGTGCGGACGTGCATTACGAATTCGTTCTATTACGGCGTCATTGGCCTGCGCCACTGATGTAAACATAGAGACCTCTTATTGCAAACGTTCTAATAAACGAGCCAGTTTCTTATTTCCCCCGGCGATCGGCGCCCACTGGTAGTGAACAACCGGCGTTCCGGCGGACTGTAAATCGAGCGCAAAGCTGCGGAGACCGGCGTTAATCACCGCCACGCCGTCCAGCAGGCTGGCGCGCGAGCCCGGTTCTGCTTTGCGCTGCGGATTAATCAGTGCGGCGGCAAGCAGAGTGGCTTCCGGGAGACTATCGACCACCACGATCCCCGCATCTTCAAGCTCGGCAATCTGACGGGAACGGCACTGCGGGTCGCTTTCGGTACCGGTCACCGTCGCGATAACGTTCAACGGATGATCGTCGCTCCTGATCGCCCAGGCCCGCTGGCATGCTTCGACCAGCGAGCCAGCCGGATCGGCGGTGGCGCCGTAGCCAATCACCACGTCCAGCAGCAGCACACCAACCTGAGTTTCCTCGCCAAGTTCGGCAATCAACTGGTTGCGCAGGGAGGGGTCGATCATGGGATGCGGGCGGCCGACGGTGTAAAAATCATCGCCGAGATCGACGACCCGGTGGCCCTGCGCGTTGAGCATCATGCCCTGCGGATGATGCGCATCGGGGGTGATGCTCAGCCGCTCAGCCAGCAGCCCGGCGGATTCCGCAGCCAGCGTGCCCCCGGTATATAAACCGCAAATCTGCATACCCGCAGCCGCAGTCAGGGATTGCTGGTGACGCACAACCCGCGCCAGCAGGCAGACCAGTCGCCCGGCCTCATCAAGCGTGCGGGCAAACCAGACGTTTTCATCGCGCATATTTTCTGGCACATAGCCGAGGAACAGTGCGACTACCGGTTTGCCGCTGCGCTTCATGGCACCAGTCACCTTCAGACGCACCGCCTCGGCGGGGGGCTTAGAGACAAAAGCCAGCACCTGGCTCTGCTCGTCCTGGGTCAGCATGTCCAGCGCCGTTTGCGCGCTGAGGCCGCCCACTTCAGCGCTCAGGTCACGGCCGCCAAGACCAATCGCATGGCTGATTCCTTCACCGCCGAGAACAATCTGCGAGACCAGTTCCTGAATGCCGGTACCGGACGCGCCAATCACGCCGATATTGCCGTTCGGCGTGACGTTAGCGAAAGCCAGCGGCGTGCCGGCGATCGAGGCGGTACCGCAGTCCGGCCCCATCACCAGCAGCCCTTGGTCGCGGGCGCGAGTTTTCAGCGCGATTTCATCTTCCAGGGTGACGTTGTCGGAGAAGATCATCACGTTTTTTTCGCTGCTGAGCGCCTGATGAGCGAGATCCGCGGCGTACTCTCCGGCAACCGAAATTAAGGTCATGTTGGCCTGCGGCAGCTTTTGCGTTGCGCTTTGCCAGCGGCGAACCACGCTCAGGCTCTGACTTTGCCCGCTCCCTTGCGCCAGGGCGGTGAGGGCCTCATCAAGACGGGCGATAATCATTTCCGTCACCGACGCATCCGCACAATCGGTGCGGATCGCCACGCAAATATCATTCGGCGTCGCCGTAGCAAAATCGTCATGCCAGAAACCGGTGGTTTGCAGCAGCGCTTTATTTGCCGGTGTTCCCATCATCACCGAAACATCGTTAACATTTTCTGATTCACTCAGCTTACGCGAAATAATCATTAAGCTGACTGAATCCTGAAAACAGCCCTTTTTAATAAAGGCATGGATCATAATAACTCCCCAATAATTGCACCCATTGCAATTGAATGAGCATGATTAATCTGCAATCAGGCTAACCAGATAATATTGTCGACGGCGTGACCAAAATCACATCAAAATTATTACATAATGCTTTCAAATAAAACCTAAGACATTAGCGTGAAATTTTTAATGAATAGATTGATGAGGTTATTTCTGATAAATCCAAGATGATTATTAAATAAAACCTAACACTAAACATTTACCAATACAGATCACAATTTAAGTTTATTTTCCCCGTATTTTATTGGTCATTCAGGCTCCACACCGTCGTTAAAAGGAAGACAGATGAAAGTCAGTCGGGAAACACTTCATCAGCTTATTGCTAATAAGCTGAACACAGCAGGGCTTACTCGTCATCACGCGGATATTATTGCCGATGTGCTGGTTTATGCCGATGCCAGGGGAATTCATTCGCACGGCGCGGTACGCGTTGAATATTATGCGGAACGTATTTCAAAAGGCGGAACTAACCGTCAACCCACGTTTACCTTTGAAAAAACCGGCCCTTGCAGCGGCATTTTGCATGCTGATAATGCCGCCGGTCAGGTCGCCGCCAAAATGGGCATGGAGCACGCGATAGAATTAGCCCAACAAAACGGCGTGGCCGTGGTCGGCATCCGGCGCATGGGCCACAGCGGCGCCATCTCTTACTTTACGCAGCAGGCCGCCCGAGCGGGGTTTATCGGGCTTTCGCTATGTCAGTCGGACCCGATGGTCGTGCCTTTTGGCGGGGCGGAAATCTACTACGGCACCAACCCGCTGGCCTTCGCCGCGCCCGGTGAGGGCGACGACATCATCACCTTCGATATGGCCACCACCGTGCAGGCCTGGGGAAAAATTCTCGACGCCCGCTCACACCATGAAACCATTCCCGATAGCTGGGCGGTGGACAAAAATGGCGCGCCGACCAGCGATCCTTTTGCCGTCCACGCCCTGCTGCCGGCAGCCGGTCCGAAAGGCTACGGCCTGATGATGATGATCGACGTACTCTCCGGCATCTTGCTCAACCTGCCTTTTGGCCGCCAGGTCAGCTCGATGTACAACAACCTGAGCCAGGGACGCGAGCTGGGTCAGTTGCATATCGTTATTAACCCGGCATTTTTCTCCTCCAGCGCGTTATTCCGCAAACATATCAGCGACACCATGCGTGAATTAAACGCCATTATCCCAGCGCCCGGATTTAACCAGGTTTATTACCCGGGACAGAACCTGGATATCAATGAGAAAAACAGCGCCGTCGACGGTATCGAGATCGTGGATGAGATCTATGAATATCTGGTTTCAGACGCTTTATATCACCGCACTTACGAAACCCATTCC
>NZ_JBCNNS010000244.1:0-3740 GCF_039594335.1 Raoultella sp. | reverse complement strand
GCCATCTCGGCCCGCAAGGGTCCGATCCGCAGGATACCAACGCTGAAAGCCGTCTGCATCGCCAAGAGGCGCGTGAAGTCGCCCGGCAAAGCCTGGTGCTGCTGAAGAACCGACTGGAGACGCTGCCGCTGAAAAAATCGGGGACCGTTGCGGTTATCGGGCCGTTGGCCGACAGTAAGCGTGATATGATGGGCAGTTGGTCGGCGGCGGGCGTGGCGGAGCAGTCGGTGACGGTGCTGACCGGTATCAAAGACGCGCTGGGTGACAAAGGCAAGGTTATCTATGCCCGCGGCGCCAACGTGACCAACGATCAAGGCATTGTCGATTTCCTTAACCTGTATGAGAAAGCGGTGCAGGTCGATCCGCGCTCGCCACAGGCGATGATCGATGAAGCGGTGGCCGCGGCGAAACAGTCCGACGTGGTGGTGGCCGTGGTGGGCGAGGCGCAGGGCATGGCCCATGAAGCCTCCAGCCGCACCGACATCACCCTGCCACAGAGCCAGCGCGATTTGATTAGCGCCCTGAAAGCCACCGGCAAGCCGCTGGTGCTGGTGCTGATGAACGGTCGTCCGCTGGCGCTGGTGAAAGAAGATCAGCAGGCTGACGCTATCCTCGAAACCTGGTTTGCCGGGACCGAAGGCGGTAATGCTATTGCCGATGTGCTGTTCGGCGATGCCAACCCGTCCGGTAAACTGCCGATGTCGTTCCCGCGCTCGGTGGGGCAGATTCCGGTGTACTACAGCCACCTCAATACCGGCCGTCCGTACAATGCTGACAAACCGAACAAATACACCTCCCGTTACTTTGATGAAGCGAATGGCCCGCTGTACCCATTTGGCTACGGCCTGAGCTACACCACCTTTAGCGTCTCTGACGTGAAAATGTCGGCACCGACCATGCAGCGCGACGGTAGTGTCACCGCCAGCGTGCAGGTGACGAATACCGGCAAATGTGAAGGGGCAACGGTGATTCAGCTCTATCTGCAGGATGTGACCGCCTCGATGAGCCGTCCGGTGAAAATGCTGCGTGGCTTTAAGCGCGTTACTCTCAAACCTGGGGAGACGCAAACCGTCGCTTTCCCGATTGAGATTGATGCCCTGAAGTTCTGGAATCAGAAAATGAAATACGACGCCGAGCCGGGCAAATTTAACGTCTTTATTGGCGTCGACTCCGCCCGCGTCAAGCAGAGTGAATTCGAGCTGCTGTAACAGCTGTAACTGAGGAAGCGCGGGGTTCACAGGTCGGATAAGGCTCCAGCCACCAGAAGCACGCGCATCCTGTTTAAAACAGGTTTGTCATCAGTCTCAAAGGCCGAATATTCGGCCTTTTCTTTTTCCGCAGCACTAAATGAACTACGCTTTTCTCTTAAGCTCCTGTTAATGGGGCGCAAATTAAAGAGGGACGCGGGGATGATAAAGGCACGTATTTGGTCAGGTGCGCTGGCGCTGGCCGCGCTGGTCAGCCTGCCGCTTCAGGCGGCGGAGCCGGTCAAAGTTGGCTCAAAAATCGACACCGAAGGGGCGCTGCTGGGCAATATTATTTTGCAGGTTCTGGAAAGTCATGGCGTGAAAACCGTTAATAAGATCCAACTGGGAACTACCCCGGTGGTTCGCGGGGCGATTACGGCGGGTGAACTGGACATTTACCCGGAATACACCGGCAACGGCGCCTTTTTCTTTAAAGATGAAAACGATCCGGCATGGAAGAACGCGCAGCAGGGTTATGAGAAGGTCAAAACCCTCGATGCGCAGAACAATAAGCTTATCTGGTTGACGCCCGCGCCGGCCAATAACACCTGGACCATTGCCGTGCGCCAGGATCTGGCGGAAAAAAATCATCTGACTTCGATGGCCGATCTCAGCGCCTGGCTGCAAAAAGGAGGCGATTTTAAGCTCGCCGCCTCCGCCGAATTTATCGAACGTCCGGATGCGCTCCCGGCCTTTGAAAAGGCCTACGGCTTTAAGCTCAAGCAAAGTCAGCTGCTGTCGCTGGCGGGGGGCGATACGGCGGTGACCATCAAAGCTGCGGCCCAGCAGACTTCCGGGGTGAATGCGGCAATGGCCTACGGAACCGATGGGCCAGTGGCGGCGTTGGGGCTGCAAACGCTCAGCGATCCGCAGGGCGTACAGCCGATCTATGCCCCGACCCCCGTGGTGCGCGAAGCGGTGCTGAAAGCCTATCCGCAAATCGCCCAGTGGCTGCAGCCGGTCTTTGCCAGCCTTGACGAAAAAACGCTGCAGCAGCTCAATGCCAGCATTGCCGTGGAAGGGCTGGACGCGAAAAAAGTTGCCGCAGATTACCTGCAGCAAAAAGGGCTGCTGAAGTAGATTATTCGTGGCTATTCGCTGTCATAACCGCGTATCGCCGCTGCTGGCCTGTTTACTGCTGCTGGTGGTTGCTCTGCCGTTCGTCAACTATGCCCCTAATCGTCTGTTGTCCGGAGAGGGGCGCTGGCTTTGGCAGCTCGCGCCCTGGCTGATG
The DNA here is from genome assembly GCF_039594335.1 of Raoultella sp. Lineage (NCBI taxonomy): Bacteria > Pseudomonadati > Pseudomonadota > Gammaproteobacteria > Enterobacterales > Enterobacteriaceae > Klebsiella > Raoultella sp. The sequence goes on along the minus strand of NZ_JBCNNS010000244.1, from coordinate 1,259 downwards.
GCGGTGCAGGTCTGCGGCGCGCTGCTGCTGATTCTTCTCTGCTGGCTGCCGGGACGCTGGCCGCTGTTGCTGAGCTTGCTTATGCTGGATGCGCTGCTGGCGCTGCTGTTCTGGGGAACGGGGCAGACAGCGGTACAACTGGCGCACAGCGGCTCCTCACTGGCCCGCACCTCACCGGGAAGCGGCTTGTGGCTGGCGCTGGCGCTGTGCTTACTGCTGGCCAGCGAGTCGATCCGACGTCTGACCCCCCGGGCGCACTGGCGCTGGCTGCTCAATGCGCAAATCTGGTTAATTCCCTGCGTGCTGCTCGGCAGCGGAGCGCTGAATCAGCTCTCGCTACTGAAAGAGTATGCCAACCGCCAGGAGGTGTTTGATGACGCCCTGCGTCAACATTTGACCCTGCTATTTGGCACGCTGCTGCCGGGTCTGCTGATCGGGCTGCCGGTGGGCATCGGCCTCTGGCACCGTCCACAGTGGCAGGCCCCGGTGTTTACCTTTCTCAATGTTATTCAAACCATTCCCTCCGTCGCGCTCTTTGGCCTGCTGATCGCGCCGCTGGCTGGTCTCGCCCGCTATTTTCCCGGACTGGCTGAACGAGGCATTTCCGGCACCGGGATGACGCCCGCGCTGATTGCGCTGGTACTGTATGCCTTACTGCCGCTGGTCCGCGGGGTGGTGACCGGTTTACAGCAGGTACCGCGCGATGCGCTGGAGAGCGCTGCGGCGATGGGGATGAGCGGCGCGCAGCGTTTCTGGCACGTGCAGCTGCCGCTGGCGTTGCCGGTTCTGCTGCGCAGTCTGCGGGTGGTGAGCGTGCAAACCGTTGGAATGGCGGTGGTCGCAGCCCTCATTGGCGCCGGTGGGTTTGGTGCGCTGGTCTTCCAGGGGCTGTTGAGCAGCGCGCTGGATCTGGTACTGCTGGGGGTGATTCCGACGATTGCGCTGGCAGTGGTAGTCGACGCGCTGTTTGCGCTGTGGGGGGCATTTTTGAAAGGAGAGGCGGGTGATTGAATTTGACGGGGTAAACAAATCCTTCGCCGGGCTGCCGGCGGTGAAAAACCTGAACCTGCACCTGCGCGAAGGCGCGTTCTCGGTCCTGATCGGAACCTCCGGTTCGGGGAAATCGACCACCCTGAAAATGATTAACCGGCTGGTCGAACATGACAGCGGCACGATCCGTTTTGCCGGGCAGGATATTCGCCAGCAGCCGGTACTGACGCTGCGTCGTCGGATGGGCTACGCCATTCAGTCTATCGGCC
>NZ_JBCNNS010000243.1:0-3762 GCF_039594335.1 Raoultella sp. | reverse complement strand
TCGGCGTCTCGGTGCTGCTGCAAACTGTGGCGATGATCGTCTGGACGCGCAATCCGCTGATGTTCCCGCAGATCCTGCCGATGGAGCCGATCGCTGTGACCCAGGGCAGCGAAGCACATCCTCCGGCTCTCGTTACCGTCACCGGCATGGTTACCGTCGCGCTGGCCTTGACCGTGATGCTCGGCCTGTGGCTGCTGGTGGAGTTCACCCGCTTAGGCCGGGGAATGCGCGCGGTGGCGGAAAACCCGCGCATCGCTACGCTGATGGGCGTCAACCCCAACGCCATTATTACCCTCACCTTCGCCATCGGCGGCATATTCGCCGCGCTGGCTGGGGTGATGATGGCCAGCAACTACGGCAGCGCCGGCTTCTCAATGGGCTTTCTGCCCGGAATTAAAGCCTTTACCGCCGCGGTGCTCGGCGGCATCGGCAATATTCGCGGCGCGATGGTCGGCGGTCTGTTGCTGGGGTTGATCGAATCCCTCGGGGCCGGTTATCTCGGCGAACTGACTCATGGCGTCTTTGGCAGCAACTATCAGGATATCTTCGCCTTTATGGTGCTGATCCTGGTGCTGGTCTTCCGCCCTGCCGGTTTACTCGGCGAGCGCGTTGCGCACCGGGCTTAGGAGAAAAATCATGGCAACGGCACAACTCGACACGCCTATCGTCTCCCGCCGCTTCTGGTCCGGGATGACCCTGTTCATCTGCGCTCTGCTGGTGGCGCCAATGGTCGCCAGCCAGCTCGGCGGCAACTACTGGGTGCGGGTCATCGACTTCGCCCTACTGTACATCATGCTGGCGCTGGGGCTGAATATTGTGGTCGGCTACACCGGTCTGCTGGACATGGGCTTTATCGCCTTCTACGCCGTCGGCGCCTATCTGGCGGCACTGCTGGCCTCCCCGCATCTGCTGGAGGTTTTCCCGCTGTTGCAAACCTGGTTTCCCGACGGCCTGCACACCTCCTGGCTGGTGATTATTCCGCTCGCCGCGCTGGTGGCGGCAGGCTGCGGTATCGTACTCGGCGCGCCGACGCTGAAGCTGCGCGGCGACTATCTGGCCATCGTCACCCTCGGATTCGGCGAAATTATCCGCATTCTGATGCGTAACCTCGACCGCCCGGTCAACATCACCAACGGCGCAAAAGGCATTTCCGGGGTCGATTCGCTGAATCTGTTCGGCCTCAAGTTTAGCGGCGTTTATCACTGGTTTGGCTTTAAAGTCCCGGCGCTGTGGCTGTGGTACTACCTGCTGATGCTGGTGATTGTGGCGATTATTTTTGTCTGCCTGCGGCTACAGCATTCGCGCATTGGCCGCGCCTGGCACGCCATTCGTGAGGATGAAGACGTCGCCCGTGCGATGGGTATCAACCTGCGTAACTACAAGCTGTTGGCCTTCGCGATCGGCGCTTCCTTTGGCGGCGTGGCGGGCGCGCTGTTCGGCGCATTTCAGGGCTTCGTTTCGCCGGAATCCTTTACCCTGCAGGAGTCGATTGCGGTCCTGGCGATGGTGGTCCTCGGTGGAATGGGGCATATCCCAGGAGTGATCCTCGGCGCGGTGCTGCTGACCGCGCTGCCGGAGCTGCTGCGCAGCCAGGCTGCTCCGCTGCAGCAGGCGCTGTTTGGCGACGTGCTGATTGACCCGGAAGTGCTGCGCCAGCTGTTCTACGGCCTGGCGCTGGTGCTGGTCATTCTGCTGCGCCCGCAGGGCATCTGGCCCGCGCGACATCAAGGAGCGAAAGCATGAGTCTGCTAACCGTGCGCCATATGACCAAACGCTTCGGCGGCCTGACAGCGGTCGATAACGTGTCACTGACCATCAACGAGGGTGAAATCTTCGGCCTGATCGGCCCTAACGGCGCGGGGAAAACCACCTGCTTTAACCTGATTACCGGTCTTTACCCCGCGGACAGCGGCGAGTTCGCTATCGGCGGGAAAACCTATTTTCCAAAGAATATTGAAAAAGTGACCGCCGCGGGCATCGCCCGTACCTTCCAGAACGTGCGGCTGTTTAACGAAATGTCGGTACTGGAAAACGTGATGGTCGGCCGTCACGTCCGCACCCGCAACGGTCTGTGGGCCGCGCTCTCCCGCCATAAGCGCGCCCGTGCCGAAGAGGCGCAGACCCGCGAGCTGGCGTGGCACTGGCTGGACTACACCGGCATCGCCCGGTTCGCCCACTACCGCGCCTGCGACCTCGCCTACGGCCACCAGCGGCGGCTGGAAATTGCCCGCGCGCTGGCCACCGATCCGCGCCTGCTGGCTCTGGATGAACCGGCGGCCGGGATGAACGCCGCCGAGAAAATGGCGCTCGGTGAACTGCTGCTACGCATCCGCGCTGATGGCAAAACCCTGCTGATGATTGAGCACGACGTCAAGCTGGTGATGGGCATCTGCGATCGCCTGATGGTGCTGGATTACGGCAAAACGCTGACCAGCGGCACGCCGGAGACCGTGCGCCGTGATCCGGCGGTGATCGCCGCCTGGCTGGGAGGAAATACCCATGTCTGATCTGTTAACCGTGACCAACCTCGGCGTGCACTACCGCGGCATCCAGGCGGTACGCGACGTCTCATTCAGCGTTAAAGCGGGTGAGCAGGCTACGTTAATTGGCGCCAACGGCGCCGGCAAAAGCTCTACCGTTCGTGCCATTACCGGACTGGAGCCCTTTAGCGGCGAGATTATTTTCAACGGTAAACCGCTGCGTCGACGCAAAGCGGAGTCGCTGCTGCGCGAAGGGCTGGTGATGGTACCGGAAGGCCGCGGCATTTTTGCCCGCATGACGGTGCTGGAAAACCTGCAGATGGGCGCCTGGCTGCGTCGCGATAGCGCGGCTGTCCGAGAGGAAATGAACGAAATCTTCGCTCACTTTCCGCGCCTGGCCGAACGGCAGCATCAGTTGGCGGGGCTGCTCTCCGGCGGTGAACAGCAGTTGCTGGCGCTTAACCGCGCCCTGCTCAGCCAGCCGCGCCTGCTGATCCTGGATGAACCGTCAATGGGTCTGGCACCGCTGATGGTCGAGAACGTTTTCCGCGCGATCGCCACTCTCCGTCAGCGCGGCGTGGCGCTGCTGCTGATTGAGCAGAACGCACGCCTGGCGCTGGAGGCCACCGACAGCGCGTGGGTAATGGACAGCGGCAGCATCGTCGAACACGGCGCCTCGAAGGCACTGCTGGCCGATGATCGTATCGCACAAATTTATTTGGGCGAAATGCCCGTTTAACACACGAACCAGCATCAGGGAAAAATAATGAAAACAGTCAAAATCAGTGCGCTTAGCGCCGCTATTCTGCTCAGTGGATTTGCCTCATCTACCGCCTGGTCTGCGGCCAGCGAGACCGTGATTATCGGCCTGGCGGGTCCGTTGACCGGCCCTTCCGCGCGTATCGGCAAGGATCTGGAAAACGGCGCGCAGCTGGCCATTGACGATATCAACAAGCAGCACCCGACCATCGGCGGCAAGGCGGTAACCTTCAAGCTGCAATCGGAAGACGATCAGTCCGACCCGCGTACCGCCGTTGCCGTTGCCCAGCGTCTGGTGGACAGCGGCGTCGCCGGTGTCGTTGGCCACTGGAATACCGGCACCAGCATTCCGGCCGCCCGCGTCTATCACGATGCGGGCATCGCCCAGGTCGCGCCAGTCGCTACCGGACACGCCTATACCAGACAGGGCTTTGATACCAGCTTCCGCGTGATGGGCCACGACGATGACGGCGGCCAGTTTGCCGGACAGTACGCGGTGCAAACCCTGAAGGCCAAACGCATC
>NZ_JBCNNS010000242.1:0-3820 GCF_039594335.1 Raoultella sp. | reverse complement strand
TCACATCACAACGCTTAAAGCCATGTAAAAGTAAATGAAATGTTATTGAGTTGGTGTTGTTTTGCGCAACTGGCTGGGTGTATTGTAACCAACAGTCGATCCGGTACTTCGCTTTGCTGGATGGTCAGTCAGGAAGCATAAAGTGCGCCGCTGTTCTATTGCTACGCACAATAATGCATTCTTCAGCCATAATCATTGTAATTGTTCATCTTGTGAATTAAGGTCCAGGCGACGGAATAACGAAAGACTAAATTAACCATAATAAGGAGTTTAGGATGAAAGTTGCAGTCCTTGGCGCCGCCGGTGGTATCGGCCAGGCGCTTGCCCTACTACTTAAGACCCAACTGCCTTCAGGTTCAGAGCTCTCGTTGTACGACATCGCTCCGGTTACGCCGGGCGTGGCGGTAGATCTAAGTCATATCCCCACAGATGTAAAAATTAAAGGATTTTCCGGTGAAGATGCTACCCCGGCGCTGGAAGGCGCTGATGTGGTGCTGATCTCCGCGGGCGTAGCGCGTAAGCCCGGCATGGATCGTTCCGACCTGTTTAATGTGAATGCCGGCATCGTTAAGAACCTGGTGCAGCAGATTGCCAAAACCTGCCCACAGGCCTGCATCGGTGTTATCACCAACCCGGTGAATACCACCGTGGCTATCGCCGCCGAAGTGCTGAAAAAAGCCGGCGTGTACGATAAAAACAAGCTGTTCGGCGTCACCACGCTGGACATTATCCGCTCCAATACCTTTGTCGCTGAGCTGAAAGGTAAATCGGCAACCGAGGTGGAAGTCCCGGTCATTGGTGGTCACTCCGGCGTCACCATTCTGCCATTATTGTCGCAGATCCCGGGCGTCAGCTTCAGCGATCAGGAAGTGGCCGATCTGACTAAACGCATTCAAAATGCCGGTACCGAAGTCGTGGAAGCGAAAGCGGGCGGTGGGTCGGCGACGTTGTCGATGGGTCAGGCGGCTGCGCGCTTTGGTCTCTCTCTGGTTCGCGCGATGCAGGGAGAGAAAGGTGTGGTGGAGTGCGCCTACGTGGAAGGCGACGGCCACTATGCGCGTTTCTTCTCCCAGCCGCTGCTGCTGGGAAAAAACGGCGTGGAAGAGCGACAGTCTATCGGCAAACTCAGCGCCTTTGAGCAGCAGGCGCTGGAAGGCATGCTGGACACCCTGAAGAAAGATATCGCGCTCGGCGAAGACTTCGTCAACAAGTAACCTCGCACGTGCAAAAAAGCCGGAACCGTTGTTCCGGCTTTTTATTGCCTCACTTTTCGCCTCCATGCGCCAGCGGTCGGGCAAATCTGCTAAAATCCCCCGCGTTTTAAGCCACCAGCCATGAGGACAGCGTGAAAAAGATCGAAAGAAAACAGACCCGGGACCAAATCGCGCAGATGATTCGTTATCAGATCCTCTCCGGCGCCATGAAACCCGGGGAGGAACTGACTCAGGAGAACATCGCGGAACAATTGGGACTTTCACGTATGCCGGTTAGGGAAGCGCTACAGTCCCTTGAACAGGAAGGATTTCTGGTGCGCTTGCCTAACCGACATATGCAGGTCTCCACGCTGGCCGTCGAGGATGTGAGCCATATTTTTCGCGTTATCGCGGTGATGGCTGCTGAACTGTTTGCCCTCGTGCCGGCAAATCAGGGGGAATTACTTCGCGCGCGCGCGCAGGAGCTGGCGCGTGCTGGCGATAATGCCGGTGAACTGGCGTTTCATCAGTTGCTGATTTCCTATCTTGATAACCGCTATCTGGCAAAGGCGTATCAGCAATTTTTGGACGGTTATATTTCCTATGTCATTCTGTACCTGAAAGAGGATGGCCAGGAGTCGGCGCAGATCCTGAACGAACTGGCGAGCGCCATTGGCCATGGCGAAGGCGAAAAAATTGCTCAGGCAACACAGCGTTATTTCCTTATGCTTGCGGAGATAATGCGTCAACATATGAAGGATTGGGAAAGTGCAGAAGCCTAAATTAGGGAAAATTAAGCTTCTTTCCGCGAAGGAGCAGGTGGCGGCGGTTTTGCGTAAAGCGATCCTTTCGCGGGATTTAGTGGAAGGGCAGGAAATTACCCTTGAAGGGATTGCCAAAATGGTTGGCGTTTCCAGCATGCCGGTACGTGAAGCGTTTCAGATTTTAGCCGCCGATGGTCTGATTCAAGTGCGGCCGAATAAAGGTGCGGTGGTGCTGGGGATTAATGAGCAGACTATCCGCGAGCATTACGAAATTCGCGCTGTACTGGAAAGTGAAGCGGTGGCGAAAGCTTCTCGTCCAGGGACCGATATTTCACGCATCGCTCAGGTTCACTATGCCGCAGAGAAGGCGCTGGCAGACAATAATTCTGCTGAATATTCCGACCTGAACCAGGCCTTCCACATGGAGATCTGGAACGCGGCGGGAAATGAAAAAATGAAGATGCTGCTCTGCAACATGTGGAACGGACTGTCGATGGGGCACAAGGTGACCGAAGAAGAGTACGCCGTCATTTCCCTCCGTGAACATAAAGCGATCTTACAAGCGCTTGAGCAGCATAACGAAGCGCTGGCCCGTCAGCGAATGCATGAGCATATCATCCGCTCGATGGAGAATATGCTCACGCGTTACCTGCCCGATCCTGCTCCCTGACCGGATCGATCGCCAGCGAATAGCTGGCGTTTGTTATATTTATCAACGTTATTAATTCCTCAACGTGACGATCTGCGCAGGATCTTGATGTAGATCTCATTGCGCGATCATTCCACAAAAACGCATTGACTTACTTTTTGCATGGGAATAATTTCTCCCTCATCAATATTGGATACAATATCATATATCATTGATAGGAAGAATTATAAGTATGGAACCGATTACCATCACCCTATGTTTGCTGGTGTTCGCTATCGTCATGTTCGTCTGGGAGAAAGTGCCGCTGGCAGTGACTTCCATGGTGGTTTGTGTGGCGTTAGTGGTCACTGGCGTATTGGATCTGAAGCAGGCCTTTGCCGGTTTTATCGACAGCAATGTCATTCTTTTTGTCGCCATGTTCGTCGTCGGCGGGGCGTTATTTGAAACCGGGATGGCCAATAAAGTCGGCGGGGTGATCACTCACTTCGCCAAAACCGAAAAACAGCTGATTTTCACCATCATGGTGGTGGTCGGCGTGATGTCGGGCTTTCTTTCCAACACCGGTACGGCGGCGGTGCTGATCCCGGTCGTCATTGGCGTGGCCGCCAAATCGGGGTTTTCCCGCTCGCGTCTGCTGATGCCGCTGGTGTTTGCTGCCGCGTTGGGCGGCAACCTGTCGCTGATTGGCGCCCCGGGCAACCTGATCGCGCAATCGGCCTTACAGAACATCGGCAGCGGCTTCGGTTTCTTTGAGTATGCGAAAGTGGGTCTACCGATGCTGGTCTGCGGCATCCTCTATTTCCTGACCATCGGCTATAAGTTTTTGCCCAATAATCCAAACAGCGGGGAAGTGGGCAGCGTCGGCGAACAGCGGGATTACAGCCACGTTCCACGCTGGAAGCAGATCCTGTCCCTGGTGGTGTTGATCGCCACGATCCTCGGCATGATTTTCGAAAAACAGACCGGCATTAGCCTGGCGGTGGCCGGCTGTATCGGTGCCCTGGTGCTGGTGGTTACCGGGGTGCTGACGGAAAAGCAAGCTTACAAAGCCATTGATTCACAGACTATTTTTATCTTCGGCGGCACTCTGGCGCTGGCAAAGGCGCTGGAAATGACCGGGGCGGGCAAGCTGGTGGCTGACCAGGTTATCGGTCTGCTGGGCAACAACTCCTCGCCGTTCATGCTGCTGGTGGTGGTCTTTGCCCTCTCCGTGG
>NZ_JBCNNS010000241.1:0-3872 GCF_039594335.1 Raoultella sp. | reverse complement strand
ACAGTAGTGGAACGCAATGTGCAGATAGACCATATACATCTGGTTGTGAGGACGCCACCCAGTTTGAGTGTTTCAGAATAAATGGGATTTGTGAAAGGACGGACGGCCATCAGGCTGTTCGCGAAGTTTCCTTATCTCAGGAAGCACAAGCTTTGGGGAAATCACTTCTGGCAAAGAGGGTATTTTGTGGACCCGGTAGGGGCAAACGAAGAAATAATGCGACGATATGTCCGGTATCAGGACAAGGTAGCCAAAGAGGAAGAAGAGAGACAAATACAGCCCGGACTGGAAGGATAGTGTTTAAGCCCCCTTTTAGGGGGGCTGTGTCAAAGCCACCTGCTACGCAGGTGGATTATTTACACGGAAATTGATGCAAAGGAAAACGTTTACGCTTATCCTTAGTGCCCGGCAAAAACAGCCCTGATGACTGACCCTATTAGCCGGAGCTTTCCATGACAGCACAATCCCAGGTATTGAAAATCCGCCGCCCTGACGACTGGCATATTCATCTGCGCGATGACGATATGCTGAAGACCGTCGTGCCTTACACCAGTGAGTTTTATGGCCGGGCGATCGTGATGCCGAATCTGGTGCCACCTGTCACCACCGTTGACGCGGCGATAGCTTATCGCCAGCGTATCCTCGACGCCGTTCCCGCCGGGCACGACTTTACGCCGTTGATGACCTGCTACCTGACCGACACACTCGACCCGGCAGAGTTGGAGCGTGGATTCCACGCAGGCGTCTTCACGGCGGCCAAACTCTACCCGGCCAATGCCACCACCAACTCCAGCCACGGCGTCACCAGCATCGATGCCATCATGCCGGTGCTGGAGCGCATGGAAAAACTGGGTATGCCGCTGCTGGTTCACGGTGAAGTCACCCACGCCGAGATCGATATCTTCGATCGCGAGGCACGCTTTATCGAAACGGTAATGGAACCGCTGCGTCAGCGTTTGCCGGGCCTGAAGGTGGTGTTTGAGCATATCACCACGAAAGATGCCGCCGAATACGTCCGCGACGGTAACGAACTGCTGGCCGCAACCATTACTCCTCAGCACCTGATGTTTAACCGTAATCACATGCTGGTTGGCGGCGTACGTCCCCATCTTTACTGTTTGCCAATTCTGAAACGCAATACCCACCAGCAGGCACTGCGTGAACTGGTTGCCAGCGGTTTTAGCCGCGCGTTTCTGGGAACCGACTCCGCCCCGCACGCCCGCCATCGTAAAGAAGCCAGCTGTGGCTGCGCCGGCTGCTTTAACGCGCCGACCGCACTAGGCAGCTATGCAACAGTGTTTGAAGAGATGAATGCCCTGCAGCACTTCGAAGCGTTTTGTTCACTGAACGGCCCGCGCTTCTACGGCTTGCCAGTGAATGAAACCTTTGTTGAGCTGGTGCGTGAAGAGAGCACCGTCGTTGAAAGCATCGCCCTGCCGGACGATACCCTGGTGCCTTTCCTTGCCGGTGAAACCCTGCGCTGGACGATGAAAAAATAAAAGCGATGCCCCTTGTTGTAAATGCAAACCGGATACTGTATAAATAAACAGTAAATTACACAGGGGGCAATCATGCGCATCGAAGTGTCTATCGCCAAATCCACAGCCTTACCCAACGGCGCCTTAGAAGCGCTAAATAATGAACTCTCCCGACGCATTGAACAGCAGTTTCCGGCTCATCCAAGTCAGGTAACCGTCCGCTTTGCCGCCAGTAACAATTTGTCCGTCATTGGCGGCCTGAAAGAAGATAAAGACCGGATAAGCGAAATCCTGCAAGAAACCTGGGAAAGCGCTGATGACTGGTTTGTCCATGACGTATCCTGACGCCTCTCTGGCGGCATGCCGCAGCAGAATGGCACTGCCTCTGAACAAACAGCGCAGGTCTGTCTGAAGCAGAGGCCGCCGGAACATCGCATCAGGTACAGCAAATTTAATTTGCTCCCTCATTGTGCTTTTTTTGCCGGGTCGCCCCGGCTTTTTTATCCTCGTTCCAGTCTCAGACTTTTCTTTTTCCTCCTGATTATTTCCTTAAAAAATAACGATGCGCGGCACTAAATTTGTGCAAAAAAGCACCAGACAGAGGAAAGCTCGCCCTGCTTAATTTAATTTCTCGAGTTTATTCTTAACACCTGATATAATTAACTTGCTTCAAAAAAACATGCATTAAACCTCGAGAATTGTTGTCTTTTAACATATGAATAAGGGGTTATGATGGAAAAGAATAATGAAGTCATCCAGACCCATCCCCTCGTCGGATGGGACATCAGCACCGTTGATAGCTACGATGCCATGATGTTGCGCCTGCACTACCAAAACCCCACTCAAGAAAGCAGTAACCAAGCTGAAATTGGCCAGACGCTCTGGCTAACGACGGAAGTCGCACGTCAATTTATTTCTATCCTGGAAGCAGGTATTGCGAAGATAGAATCAGGTGAATACCAGGCAAACGAGTACCGCAGGCATTAATCATATCATGATGCCGCGTTCGATATATGCTAACTAAACAGGCACCTGCGGGTGCCTGATTTATTTTCGGGCTTGTATATGTGCAGGTTGTTAATTACCCTGATAATAAAGCAAAAAAACCGGAACAGACCATGCACTACGACCTCATCATTATCGGCAGCGGCTCCACTGGCGCCGCTGCTGGCTATTACGCCCGCCGGGCTGGACTTAACGTGTTGATGACCGACGCGCACACGCCCCCGCATCAGGAAGGTAGTCATCACGGTAATACGCGTCTTATCCGCCACGCCTATGGTGAAGGAGAGAAATATGTCCCACTGGTGCTGCGAGCGCAGGCGCTGTGGGATGAGCTTGCGACCCTCAGCGGCGAGGCCGTCTTTGAACGCACTGGGGTGATTAACCTTGGCCCGGCAAACTCGGCGTTTCTCAGCAACGTTGCAAGCAGCGCCCGGGCGTTTCAACTAAACGTCGAAGAGATGGATGCCCCTGCTATCATGGCCCGCTGGCCTGAGATTCGCGTACCGGAAGATTACCGGGGAATATTCGAACCGGCATCGGGGGTGTTACGCAGCGAGCTGGCCATCGAAACCTGGATACGTCTGGCGCGTGAGGCAGGCTGCGCTCAGCTGTTTAATTGTCCGGTTACTGCCATACACCATCATCCGGATGGTGTGACAATTGATACCGCCGATGGCAGCTACAGCGGCAAGAAACTGCTGGTCAGCGCCGGTACGTGGGTCACGCGTCTCCTGCCCGGCCTGCCCGTCCAGCCCATGCGAAAAGTCTTTGCCTGGTTCCAGGCTGATGGTCGCTACAGTAGCAAAAACAACTTCCCGGCATTTACCGGTGAGTTACCGAACGGCGATCAGTTCTATGGTTTTCCGGCGGAAGACAATGAGTTGAAGATCGGCAAGCACAACGGCGGGCAGCTTATCTCCACGCCGGAAGAACGTAGGCCATTTGGCGCGCTGGCCACCGATGGCTCTGAGTCGTTCAGTTTCCTGCGTAACGTTCTGCCCGGTATCGGCGGTTGTCTGCATGGCGCCTCCTGTACCTACGATAATACGGCGGATGAAAACTTTATTATCGACACCCTTCCCGACCACTCTGAGACGTTGCTGATTAGCGGATTGAGCGGCCATGGTTTCAAATTCGCCCCGGTGCTGGGGGAAATTGCCGCGCAGTTTGCCCTGGGGGAGACACCAGCCTTCAACCTGACCCCCTTCTCGCTGGCACGCTTTCAGCGATAGCCCGCCGCAGTGTGCGGTCTTGATTCGGCAGTAAATAATCCACCTGCGTAGCAGGTGGCTTTGACACAGCCCCCCTAAAAGGGGGCTTAAACACTCCCCTTCCAGTCCGGGCTGTATTTGTCTCTCTTCTTCCTCTTTGGCTACCTTGTCCTGGTAC
>NZ_JBCNNS010000240.1:0-3874 GCF_039594335.1 Raoultella sp. | reverse complement strand
GCCGGTATGGGCATCGCTGGCGGTAGCGATATGGCGCACTTTTTTAATGCAACTCGCTCCCCGCACTCAGCGTTGTATGCCGCCCGGCGCCTGCTGCGCCACGGCTGGCAACGACTGCGCGCTGGCCGCGGACAGCATCTGGTGAACGGTAACGCGCTGATCGGCCGCCTGCTGCGTTCGGCGCTCGACGCGGGCGTGAGTATTCAACTGAATTCCCCGGTTGCTCGCTTGCTGACATCATCGACTGGCGTCAGCGGCGCAGTACTGCGCAGCGATGATGGCGATATTGAGGTTCAGGCCAGCGCCGTGATCCTCGCCTGCGGCGGCTTTCCGCACGATCGTCAGCGCCTGGCGCAGCAGGTTCCGCACGCGGCGGGCGGCTACGGCCACTTCTCCGCCGCGCCGCCGGGTAATCAGGGCGACGGTATCCGGCTCGGGGAATCGGTCGGCGGTCAGTTCGACGCTTCTCTCAAACACGCCATGGCCTGGGCGCCGGTCTCCCGCGTCACCCTCGCAAGCGGCCTGCAACTGGTCTTCCCACACCTGGTTGAACGCGCGAAGCCGGGGTTTATCGCCGTATTGCCCAACGGCAAGCGTTTTACCAATGAAGCCGACTCCTACCACGACTTTATTGCCGCGCTGCTGGCCGCGACGCCTGCGGGAAAGCAGCCGACGGCGTGGCTGCTGGCCGATAGCCGGACGCTACGTCGCTACGGTCTGGGGCACGCCCGCCCCTTTCCGTTTTCACCCGCAGCATGGCTGCGCACGGGTTATCTCCGCTCAGCCCCCACGCTGGAGGCGCTGGCGGAACAATGCGCCATCGATGTCGGGCAACTGGTGGAAACGGTGGCGCGCTTTAACGACTGCGCCGCACGAGGAGAAGATCCGGAATTTCAGCGCGGCGCCTCAGCCTATAACCGGGCACAGGGGGATGCCCGGCATCCTCATCATCCCACGCTGGGTCCGCTTCGCCATGCGCCCTTTTATGCGGTGCGCATTTTGCCGGGTTCGCTGGGCTCTTTTAGCGGACTAAAAACCGATGAACAGGCGCGAGTGCTGGATGCGCACCAGCAGCCGATCGCTGGCCTCTACGCCATTGGCAATGATATGTCGAGCGTAATGCAGGGGTACTACCCCAGCGGCGGTATTACGCTCGGTCCGGCCATGACCTTTGGCTATCTGGTGGGGAAAACACTGGCCGCCAATATAACAAAAACAGCATCGTAACCGACATCTTACCAGGGACGGCAGTACCTATAACAACAATCACCTGCAACTGTACCGGAGTCTTTTATGAATATGCGAACCCTGTCCCTCGCTGCGCTCACCGTGCTCGACGTTCCGCCACCGGAACAGGTGCGGATCGCGGCACAAACCGGCTTTACTCACGTCGGCCTGCGTCTGCTTCCCGCCACGCCGACCGATCCTGACTACGATATGCTCGGCGATACCGCGACCGTTCGTGCGACCCTCTCTGCGTTGATGGAGACCGGTATTCGCGTGTCAGATGTCGAAATCGTGCGTCTGACGCGCGACTTTTCGCTTAATGCACGCCTGGAAAGCTTTCTTGAAACCGCCGCGCGCCTGGGCGCCCGGCAGGTGCTGGTGGCCGGTAACGATAACCATCGCACCCGCAGCGCTGAAAATCTTGCCGCACTCGCCGAAGCCGGTCGGGCGTATGGCTTAACCATGAATCTGGAGCCGATGCCATGGACCGAGCTGCGTACCATCGCTGACGCCAGGCGGCTGATTTCCGCTAGCGGGCGGTCGGACATCGGGATTCTGATTGACGCCATCCACTTCTGGCGCGCGGGAGAGTCGCTCTCAAGCCTCGCCGACCTGCCGCCAGAGTGCCTCAACTATATGCAGTTGTGCGACGCTCCGGCGCAGATCCCCGATAGCGAACAGGAACTGATCCATCAGGCCCGCGCTGCGCGGAAGGTGCCGGGCGAAGGCGGGCTGGATCTGCATGGTCTGATGTCCGCGCTGCCGACGACGCTGCCGGTCTCACTGGAAGTCCCGTTAAGCGGCCCCCAGGGCGCTCTGCCTGCCCTCAGCCGCGCACGGTTGCTGTTCAATGCCGCGCAGTCTTACCTGCGCACTTGCGCATAAGGAACCCCCGATGACTCAGACTCAACGCCTGGATGTCAGAGAGTTAATCAACAGCAATCCGCTCAGCCGTTTCCAGAAACTGGTGGTTTTCTTAGGATTTTGCGTGATTGCGCTCGACGGTTTTGATATTGCGATTATGGGGTTTATCGCGCCGACGCTGAAACATGAGTGGGGCGTGACCAACTACCAGCTCGGCTTCGTCATCAGCGCGGCGTTGATTGGCCTGGCTTTGGGGGCACTCCTCTCCGGGCCGCTCGCCGACTGGCTGGGGCGAAAAAAAATCATCGTGAACAGCGTCTTTTTCTTTGGCTTCTGGACTATCGTTACCGCCTTCTCGCAGAACATCGAACAGATGATTTTCTTCCGTTTTATGACCGGACTGGGACTCGGTGCGGCGATGCCCAATATCGGTACGCTGGTATCGGAGTATGCCCCCGAGCGTCGGCGCTCATTTCTGATTACGGTGATTTTTTGCGGCTTTACTTTTGGCGCGGCGGCGGGCGGCTTTTCCGCCTCGTGGCTGATCCCACGGTTTGGCTGGCATTCGCTGATGGCGCTCGGCGGTATTCTTCCGCTGCTGTTTGCGCCGTTACTTATCTGGCTGCTGCCGGAGTCGGTCCGCTTTCTGGTGGTTAAACGCGCACCGGCGGCACGTATCCGGGCGATATTACAACGGCTCTACCCGGGACAAATTGCGGATAACGCTGAATTCACACTTCCGGCGCAGCCCGTCAACGCCAACGCCATGCGCCTTGTCCTGTCGCGCCAGTACCGCCTCGGCTCACTGATGTTATGGTTGGTCTATTTTATGGGCCTGTTTTTGGTTTATATCCTCGGCAGCTGGTTGCCGACGCTGGTCAAAGAGGTCGGACTGACCGTCAGCCAGGCCGCGGTGATGACGGCAATTTATCAGGCCGGCGGCACCGTAGGCTCTCTGTTCGCCGGGTGGTTAATGGACCGCATCAATCCCCATCGGGCGCTGGGGCTGATTTATGCCATCGGCGGCCTGTTTACGATGGCCATGGGCTACGCCGCTGCCAGTTTTGCACTGTTGTGCCTGCTGGCTTTCGTCAGCGGTGCTTGCCTGAACGGCGCGAATACCGGCATGAATGCGCTCTCCGCCCGCTATTATCCGACCCAGGCGCGCGCTACCGGCTCCAGCTGGATGCACGGCGTCGGCCGAATGGGTGCCATCCTCAGCGCTTTTGCCGGCGCGGAAATGATGGCACTGAATCTCAGCTTCGAACACGTCTTTTTAATCCTTGGGATCCCGGCAGCATTAACCGTCGTCGGTCTGGTGGTGAAGGGGCTGTTTGCCAGCGATGGCGAATCGGCCTCCCCGACCCCTTCCCCCCCACTGAGGAGCCTGTCATGAGCAAAATTCGTCTTGCCGTCGTTGGTGCGGGCGTCATCGGACGCAAACATATTGCGGTGATTCGCGCTAACCCACGGGCTGAGCTGGTCGCCCTAGCCGATCCTTCGCCCCAGGCGCAGGCGCTGGCGCAATCGCTGACTATCGCAGGGTATGACAACGTTGAAGCCATGCTGGACGCGGTACAGCCGCAGGGCGTGATTAATGCCACGCCCAATATTCTGCACGTGCCCTGTGCTCTGGCCTGCATCGAACGCGGGATCCCGGTGCTGATCGAAAAACCCGTCGCCGACTCACCGGAACGTGCCCGGGAACTGGTCAATGCCGCCGCTCGTTATCAGGTTCCTGTGTTGGTGGGACACCACCGGCGGCATAACGCACTGATCGCCG
>NZ_JBCNNS010000024.1:0-46936 GCF_039594335.1 Raoultella sp. | reverse complement strand
CGAGACGATCGCGCAGCGCGTCGCCCACCAGGTTAAAGGCCATCACGCTGATAAACAGCGCCAGACCGGGCCACAACATCTGTAGTGGCTGGGTCCAGATAAACTGCCGCGCATCATTAATCATCACTCCCCATTCTGCCGTCGGTGGCCTGACGCCAAGGCCGAGGAATGACATCCCGGCGACGTGCAGCATCATATGACCGATATCGAGGGTGGCGAGAACCAGCAGCGCAGGCACCACCGCGCCGGCCAGGTGATCGAGGAAAAGCCGCCAGCGATTCGCTCCGCTCAGCCGTGCGGCGAGAATAAACTCACGCTGGCGCAGGGAGACCACCAGGCTACGAACCATTCGCGCGTACCCGGCCCAGTGAGACAAGGCGATGGCGATAATGACGTTGGTCAATCCGGTCCCCAGCACGCCCACCATAAAAAACGACAGAATGGAGGTAGGAAAGGTCATAAACATATCGGCCACCCGCATGGTGAGCTGATCGACCCGTCCGCCCATGAGTCCGGCACAGCCGCCAACAAGGAGTCCCAACGCCAGAACCAGGACTAAACAGGCCATCACCGCACCCAGCGACACCCGTGTCGCCGCCAGCAAACGGGAGAAAATATCGCGGCCAAGATGGTCGGTTCCCAGCCAGTGCTTGCCGTCCGGTGAGAGCAGGCGGGAAGGTAAATCAATGGCCTGCGGATCATACGGCAGCCACCACTGGCTGGTGAGCGTCACCAGCGTCAGCAGGACGATGATGACCAGTGCTGCACGCACCGAACCGCGTGCCGAGAAGAAAAAGCTCATGAGTGTGCTCCTTCATGACGACGAATGCGCGGGTCCAGCATGGCATTGACCAGATCGACCGTCAGATTGCATAGGGCGAATACCACCACCATGATAAGCGTAAAACACTGAATCACTGGATAGTCGCGGTTAAAGATAGCCGAGACGGCATAGCGCCCGATGCCCGGCCAGGCAAAAATATTTTCGATGATCATCGTCCCGCCGATCAGTTCGCCAATGTGCATGCCCACGGCAGTAATCATCGGGAGCGAGGCGTTGCGCAGAATGTGGCGACGTTCGATTTGCTGCGCATTCAGGCCGCGCAGGCGAGCCCAGGTGACATGGCGCTGCCCGGCCACTTCCAGCATGCTGGCGCGCAGGAGGCGGGCGTTAATCGCCAGCGACATAAATGCAATCGACACCGCCGGCAGGACGATATGCTGCCAGCTGCCGTAGCCCAGAGCGGGCAGCCATTGTAAATAGACGGAGAAAAAGAGCACCAGTAAAAAAGCGAGCCAGAAGTTTGGCATCGACACACCAAGGAAGGCGATGAGCCGCACGATGAAATCCGGCAATTGCTCGCGGTGGCGCGCGGCCCAGATGCCCAGCGGTACGGAAGTCAGCAGGATCAGCACCAGCGCCGCGCCCGCCAGTTGCAGCGTAGCGGGCAGGAAGCGCAGCACATCGTCAAGCACCGGACGCTGGGTGGCAAATGACACGCCAAAATCGAGATGTAGCGCCCGCCAGAGCCAGCGGCCGTACTGGACGACGAGCGGCTGATCCAGCCCGAGCATCGTTCGCGTCGAGGACACCATCTCCGGCGTGGGCGGCAGGTTTGAGAGCCGCAGGTAGTCGAGCGCCGGGTCACCGGTACCGAGGCGCAGCATCAGGAAAATAATTACCGAGGCGGCAAAGATCATCGGAACCAACAGCAGAATGCGTCGCAGCAGATAACGTTGCATCAGGGATTCACCGGCTGGATTTGTTCGAATGGAATTTCAGCGGTAACCGGTGCGTAAGGAATCGCCCCCAGTTCGGGTTTCGCCACCACCATCATCGAGATATAACTGACGGGCAGATAGACCGCATCGTTGTGCAGACGGGTCAGAATATCGCGATACAGCACCTGACGTTGCGCAGCGTCGCTGGTGGCCAGAACCTGGCCAATCTCTTTATCAATCAGTGGCTTGTCTGCTAACCCTTGCTGTGCCTGATAATCAGCGTGCGAGGGGACGCGCATTGAGCTCATAAACGCATGCGGGTCATACGGCGCACCCCAGGTACGGTTAAAGATCATGCCAAAGCGGCCGTCGCGCTGGCGGGAATAAATACTGCTCTCCTCTTCTCCGACCAGCGCCACATCCACCCCGACCTGGCGCATATCCGCCTGGATTATCTCCGCCATCGATTTACTCAGGGCATCGGTACCGATAAACGACAGCTCTATGTGCAGCGGCTGGCCGTTCTTCTCGCGAATTGCTTTATCCACGGACCTGACCCAACCGGCGTTTTCCAGCAGGGCGTTGGCCTGCTGCGGATCGTACTGGCGTGGTTTCAGGCCAATATTGGCGTACGGCACTGAGGGGGCAAACAGCGTGTCGGCGACCTGCTGAGTACCATACAGCGCGTTGTCGATCAGCGATTTTTTGTTCACGGCGTAATTCAGCGCTTCACGCACCGCCAGTTCGTTAGTGGGGGCTTTGGCAGAGTTAAGGGCCAGCATCACCGTTTCGACAGGCTGAGAGAGCTGGGTACGCAAGGCCGGATTATGGCTGAAACGGGCGAAGGTATCGAGTGGCAGCAGGCCTTCATTCCCGTACAGCAGATCGATATCGCCGGTTTCAAAGGCGACGGCGCAGGTCATCGGGTCCGGAATCACTTTCACGGTCACCTGGCGGATCGCCGGTTTTTCGCCCCAGTAGTGGTCGTTACGCACCAGCACATCATACTGGTTGAGCTTCGAGGTTTTCAGTACCCAGGGGCCGGTGCCGACCGGCGCTTTGATGCCGTGTTGTGTTCCCCCTTCAACAAATTGCGAAGGGGCAATAAAACGGAACGGGCGCGGCAGGGCCAGCTCCTGCAAGAAAGGGTAGTAGGCGCTTTTGAGCGTAATCTGCAGTTGCGTATCGCTTAGCGCCCGCACATCGGTTATCTGATTGGTTAACTCCAGCCAGGCATGGCGCTGGCGGTTGGCCAGTACCGCCTGGAAGTTGGCGACCGCAGCCTGCGCATTGAATGGCTCGCCGTTGGAGAACTGTACGTCGTTACGCAGGGTAAAGAGCCATACTTTCCCGTCCGCAGAGTGGCTCCAGTGGGTGGCCAGCCATGGTTTTACCGAGCCATCCGCCTGATACTTTACCAGCGGTTCGTACACCATGCTTTGGGCAAACATCTGGTTGGGGGTATACAGATGCGGATTCAGCGGCCCCACGTTCACCGGCCAGGCGGTAGTGATGTCGTATGAGGCAGCGACGGTCAGCAGAGGTGCGCAGGCGAAAAGCGCCAGCAGCGCGGTGCGGAAAATCGACAAGGTCTTTATCTCAACAGGAAGGAAAGTATGATGATTTTAATAATTCATCATACTTCAGGCCTAACCTGGATCAATGTCAGATCAGAAAATATAAGAATTTCATATATACGCATCATCCCCCAGGTTATCTCCTGTTGGCAAGGCTGGCATAACCTGAAGGAGCCGTGTTCCCGTCGGCCAGCGCATGCGGAGCGCCGCCGGGCGATTTACGGCGCTCTGAACAGCGCCAGTAGCGTGGCGAGCTGCTCATCAATGGGCGCCAGATCGCGTTTGACGATCAGGTGTAGCGGTGTGGCACGTCGGGCGCCGTGGCTGAGCGGCAATATTTTCAGCATCCCCTGATCTAACCGGGCGCGGATGCGCTCTTCGGGGAGCCAGCCGAAGCCGACCTGATACAGCACGGCATCAATAGCGGCATCGATGGTGGAAAATGTCCAGGCATCGCGGCCTGTCTGCGGGTCGTCGCTGCGATCGGCGATACGCACCAGCGGCCAGGGGGCCAGTGCGCTGTCGTCGAGGGGGCCGCTCAGTCTGGCAAGCGGATGATCCCGGTGGGCAACGGCAACAAAATCAATGTTCATCAACCATTCACCGCGCCCGGTAATATCCTGGCGGCGGGTGAGTACCATCACGTCGGCTTTGCTGCGGGCCTCCTGCTCATCTTTCATGTTTTCGAGGACTTCGGTTAGCTTCACCTGAGTCTGCGGATGGCGCTGCTGAAACTGGCGCAGAATGGCAAACAGCCGTTCGCGGGGGAAAATACTATCCACCACCAGGTCCAGACGGGTTCGCGCGCCGTTGTGTAGGGTCGCCGCGCGGGTTTCAACGTATGAAAATGCCTGCAGGAGCGGTTTTACCTGGCTTAGCAGCAGCTCTCCGGCTGGAGTGAGTACCGCGCGGCGGCCAGAAGTATGCAGCAGCGCGACGCCCAGCCTTTCCTGCAACAGGGCGAGGTTATAGCTCACCGAAGACTGGCTGCGATGGGTCTCTTCTGCTGCTTTGGCGAAGCTACCCCGCTCGATAACTTTTTCCAGCAAGGACCATTGTTCCAGCGTCGTTTTGTGCATTATTTATCTAAAAAATGAATTGATTTCATCAAAATATAGCATTATTCATTCATTTTTTAAAGCTGTATGCTGAATCTCAACAGCAAAGGAGAAAGATAATGAGCACTTTTGATAAACATGATTTGAGCGGTTTTATCGGCAAACATCTGGTTTATACCTATGATAACGGCTGGAATTACGAACTTTACGTGAAAAACGGCAACACCCTGGATTACCGGATTCACAGCGGTATCGTCGGGAATCGCTGGGTGAAGGATCAGCAGGCCTGGATCGTGCGGGTGGGGGAGAGCATTTATAAAATTTCGTGGACGGAGCCGACCGGTACTGACGTGAGTCTGATTGTAAACCTGGGAGACAAGCTGTTCCACGGCACCATTTTTTTCCCCCGCTGGGTGATCAACAACCCGGAAAAAACCGTCTGCTTCCAGAACGAGCACATCCCGCTGATGGAATCCTATCGTGCCGCCGGACCAGCTTACCCGACGGAAGTGATTGACGAGTTCGCCACGATTACCTTCATACGTGATTGCGGTGCAGATAATAACAATGTCATTAATTGCCCGGCTAATCAATTACCGGCTGACTTCCCTGCAAATTTGTCATCTACTGAAAATGATTTTGTGAGCTAGGATGTGTTTTTGAAATTCATATTGCAGAATAAAATGCTATTTATTGTTTAACTGTTTAATGTTTGTTTACTTTACTGCACGGTGCTCCTGTTTTGCCCATAAACGGGAGCCAGTTTCCCCCTCAACTCCCGCCTCATCATTTGTAAATTTCATTTAAAAACAATTGATTATTTTCTTACCGGTAAATTATATTAATTTCTTAATATTATCCTAAGCAACCCCGTCTAAATTTAATAACGTCAAATACCCTGGAATGAAAAGTGGCATTTAAGAGA
The DNA here is from genome assembly GCF_039594335.1 of Raoultella sp. Taxonomy (NCBI): domain Bacteria; kingdom Pseudomonadati; phylum Pseudomonadota; class Gammaproteobacteria; order Enterobacterales; family Enterobacteriaceae; genus Klebsiella; species Raoultella sp. The sequence goes on along the minus strand of NZ_JBCNNS010000024.1, from coordinate 41,654 downwards.
TTCCATTTTCATTTTGTTTAAGTCCGCTGGCGCAGGATATTTTTTCTATCGACCCGTAACCCTGAAAGGGTCATATACAGAACAGGAAAATGATGAGCGAATTTTTGCCGTTTTCGCGCCCGTCGATGGGCGACGCAGAGCTGGCTGCGCTGCGTGAAGTTTTGCAATCGGGCTGGATCACCACCGGACCGAAAAACCAGGCGTTGGAAGAGGCATTCTGCACGCTGACCGGCAACCGTCACGCTGTGGCGGTGAGTTCGGCGACTGGCGGCATGCACGTTACGCTGATGGCGTTGGGCATTGGCCCTGGCGATGAAGTCATCACGCCATCCCAGACCTGGGTTTCCACGCTGAACATGATTTGTCTGGTGGGCGCGACACCGGTGATGATCGATGTCGATCACGACAATCTGATGATTACCGCCGAGGCGGTTGAAGCGGCGATTACCCGTAACACCAAAGCGATTATTCCCGTGCACTACGCGGGCGCGCCTGCGGATATCGACGCGATTCGCGCGGTGGCCGAACGTCACGGCATCCCGGTGATTGAAGATGCCGCGCACGCGGCGGGGACGTATTACAAGGGCAAACACGTGGGCGGACGCGGCTGTGCGATCTTCTCTTTCCACGCCATCAAAAACATGACCTGCGCTGAAGGCGGACTGATCGTGACCGATGACGATGCGCTGGCATCGCGCATTCGTAGTCTGAAATTCCACGGCCTTGGCGTCGATGCCTATGACCGTCAGACTCATGGCCGGGCACCGCAGGCGGAGGTGATTTCGCCGGGCTTCAAATACAATCTGGCTGATATCAACGCCGCGCTGGCGCTGGTGCAACTGGATAAACTTGCCCATGCCAACCAGCGTCGTAGTGAGATTGCCCAACGCTATCTGCGCGAGCTGGCGGATACGCCGTTTAAGCCATTGGCGATACCGGCGTGGGAACACCAGCATGCCTGGCATCTGTTTATTATCCGCGTGGATGAAGCCACCTGCGGGATCGGCCGCGATACGTTAATGGAAAAACTGAAAGCCATGGGTATCGGCACCGGCCTGCACTTCCGCGCAGCCCATACGCAAAAATACTACCGCGAGCGTTTCCCAACGCTTTCCTTACCGAATACGGAATGGAACAGCGCGCGTATCTGTTCACTCCCTTTGTTCCCGGGAATGACCGACGATGACGTCACTCGGGTCATTTCTGCGCTGCACCAGTTGTCAGGATGTTGATATGTTTACTTACCCTCCCGTGAAAAAAGTCTCGGTCGTTATTCCGGTTTATAACGAACAGGAGAGCCTGCCCGAGCTGATTCGCCGTACGGATACCGCCTGCGCAACGCTGGGTCGCCAGTATGAGATTCTGTTGGTCGACGATGGTAGCAGTGATGATTCTGCCCGCATGTTGACCGAGGCTGCAGAAGCCGAAGGCAGCCATGTGGTTGCGGTGTTGCTGAACCGCAACTATGGCCAGCACTCGGCCATTATGGCGGGCTTCAGCCATGTGACCGGCGATCTGATTATCACCCTTGATGCCGACCTGCAAAACCCGCCGGAAGAGATCCCGCGGCTGGTGGCGAAGGCGGACGAAGGCTACGACGTGGTCGGTACCGTTCGGCAGAACCGCCAGGACACTCTCTTCCGTAAAAGCGCGTCGAAGATGATCAACCGCCTGATTCAGCGCACTACCGGTAAAGCGATGGGGGATTACGGCTGCATGCTGCGCGCCTATCGCCGCCACATCATCGACGCGATGCTCAATTGCCATGAGCGCAGTACGTTTATCCCGATTCTGGCAAATACCTTCGCGCGCCGGGCGGTTGAAATCCCGGTAATGCACGCTGAGCGTGAATTTGGCGATTCCAAATACAGCTTTATGCGTCTGATTAATCTGATGTACGACCTGGTGACCTGTTTGACCACCACGCCGCTGCGTCTGCTTAGCGTCTTTGGCAGCGTGATTGCCCTGCTGGGCTTTACTTTCGCCTTCCTGCTGGTGTTCCTGCGACTGGTATTTGGCCCGCAGTGGGCGGCGGAAGGGGTGTTCATGCTGTTTGCCGTGCTGTTCATGTTCATCGGTGCGCAGTTTGTCGGCATGGGGCTGCTCGGGGAGTATATCGGACGCATCTATAACGATGTCCGCGCCCGTCCCCGCTACTTTATTCAACGTGTTGTTCGTCAGCCGGAAACGGCGTCTCTAGAGGAAGATCGTTCATGAAAGCTGTAGTCTTCGCTTATCACGATATGGGTTGTGCTGGCATTCAGTCTCTGCTGGATTCCGGGTATGAAATTGCCGCTATTTTCACCCATCCGGATAACCCTGGCGAAAACCATTTCTTTGGCTCGGTTGCGCGTATTGCTGCTGAGCAAGGTATCCCGGTGTGGGCACCAGAAGATGTTAACCACCCACTGTGGATTGAACGTATCCGCGACATGAGGCCGGACGTATTATTCTCTTTCTACTATCGCAACATGCTGGGCGACGATATCCTCAGCCTTGCGCCAAAAGGCGGCTTTAACCTGCATGGTTCTCTGCTGCCGAAATATCGTGGCCGCGCGCCGCTGAACTGGGTGCTGGTTAACGGTGAAACGGAAACCGGCGTAACCCTGCATCGCATGGTTAGCCGTGCAGATGCCGGCGATATCGTGGCGCAGCAGAAGGTTGCTATCGGCGCTGATGATGTCGCGCTGACACTGCATCGCAAGCTGTGCGCCGCGGCGTCAGAGCTGCTGAGCCAGGCTCTGCCGGCGATTCGTGAAGATAAATCCCAATATCGTGCCCAGGATGAAAGCCAGGCTACCTACGTTGGGCGACGCACGCCGGAAGATGGTCGTCTCGACTGGGACAAACCTGCGCTGACGCTGCATAACCTGGTCCGCGCCGTTTCCGATCCGTGGCCGGGGGCGTTTGGCTATGTTGGTGCGAATAAATTTATCGTCTGGAAATCCCGCGTGCGCCAGGATCTGGCAGCGGCGAAGCCGGGAACGGTGATTTCGACCTCTCCGCTGGTGGTCGCCTGTCAGGATGGTGCGCTGGAGATCGCCACCGGTCAAACCGAGCGCGGTGTTTACATGCAGGGTACTCAGCTGGCGCAGGCGCTGGGGCTGGTATCTGGCGCGGTACTCAGCAGCAAACCGGTTGTGGCCGTTAAACGCCGTACCCGCGTGCTGATCCTTGGCGTGAATGGTTTTATTGGTAACCACCTGACCGAACGTCTTCTCGCCGACGACAACTACGAAATCTACGGCCTGGATATCGGATCTGACGCTATCGGTCGTTTCCTGGACAACCCGCGCTTCCACTTCGTGGAAGGCGATATCAGCATTCACTCCGAGTGGATCGAGTACCACATTAAGAAATGCGACGTGGTCCTGCCGCTGGTGGCCATCGCGACGCCAATCGAATATACCCGCAACCCGCTGCGCGTGTTCGAGCTGGACTTCGAAGAGAACCTGAAGATCATCCGCGACTGCGTGAAATACGATAAACGCATTATCTTCCCGTCGACCTCCGAAGTGTACGGCATGTGCACCGACAACAACTTCGACGAAGACACTTCAAACCTGGTGGTCGGCCCGATCAACAAACAGCGCTGGATTTACTCGGTATCGAAGCAACTGCTCGACCGCGTTATCTGGGCCTATGGCGACAAGTCTGGCCTGCGCTTCACGCTGTTCCGCCCGTTTAACTGGATGGGACCGCGTCTGGATAACCTGAATGCCGCGCGCATCGGCAGCTCTCGGGCGATTACTCAGCTGATCCTGAATCTGGTTGAAGGTTCGCCGATCAAGCTGATTGAAGGCGGTAAACAAAAACGCTGCTTCACCGATATTAGCGACGGTATCGAAGCACTGTTCCGCATTATTGAGAACAAAGACGGCCGCTGCGACGGGCAGATTATCAATATCGGTAACCCGGAAAACGAAGCCAGCATCAAAGAGTTGGCGGAGATGCTGCTGGCGTGCTTCGAACGTCATCCGCTGCGCAATAACTTCCCGCCGTTCGCCGGTTTCCGCGACGTCGAGAGCAGCGATTACTACGGTAAAGGCTATCAGGATGTGGAGCATCGTAAGCCGAGCATTCGTAACGCGAAGCGCTGCCTGAACTGGACGCCGACGGTTCCGATGGAAGAAACCGTGGAGCATACGCTCGACTTCTTCCTGCGCACGGTTGAGCTGGTGGACGACAAGACATCATGAAACAGGTCGGCTTACGCATAGATGTCGATACCTTTCGCGGTACCCGGGACGGGGTACCGCGCCTGTTGAGCCTGCTAGGCCAGCACGGGGTTCAGGCAAGCTTTTTCTTCAGCGTTGGGCCGGACAATATGGGGCGCCATTTATGGCGCCTGATAAAACCGAAGTTTCTGTGGAAGATGCTACGTTCAAATGCCGCTTCACTGTATGGCTGGGATATTTTGCTGGCAGGCACCGCCTGGCCTGGGCGACGGATTGGCGCGGGGAATGAAGAGGTTATCCGTGCCACGGCGCAGACGCATGAAGTGGGTCTGCATGCCTGGGATCATTACAGCTGGCAGGCATGGAGCGGCGTCTGGCCGCAGGAGCGGCTGGCGCTGGAGGTCGAACGCGGTCTGTTCGAGCTGGAACGGATCATCGGCCGTTCGGTCACCTGTTCCGCCGTGGCGGGCTGGCGCGCGGATCAACGGGTGATTAAAGCCAAAGAGTCCTTCAATTTCCTCTACAACAGCGACTGTCGTGGCTCGGGTCCCTTCCTGCCGATGTTGGGCAACAAGGTGACAGGGACGGTGCAGATTCCCGTTACGCTGCCTACCTGGGATGAAGTGGTCGGCAGTCGCGTCGATGCCGGGGGCTTCAATCGCTATCTTCTGGATTGTATTCACCGGGATAGCGGTACGCCGGTCTACACCATTCATGCTGAAGTGGAAGGCATTGCCTTCGCGCAGCAGTTCGATGAGCTGCTGACGATGGCCGCACAGGAAGAAATCCAGTTTTGCCCGCTGAGCCAACTGCTGCCCGCAGATTTTAGCGAGCTGCCGCTGGGTAAAGTGGTTCGCGGTGAATTGGCTGGCCGGGAAGGCTGGCTTGGACGTGAACAATTATTGAGTCAGGACGTATGAAAAGCATTCGTTATAGCGTCTCTTTAGTGGTGTTATTTGCGCTGTATTATCTACTTCCGTTAAATTTCCGACTGCTCTGGCAGCCTGATGAAACGCGCTATGCGGAGATCAGCCGTGAGATGCTGGCGTCCGGTGACTGGGTGGTGCCGCATTTTCTCGGGCTGCGCTATTTTGAAAAACCGATTGCCGGATACTGGATTAACAGCATCGGGCAGTGGTTGTTTGGTCACAATAACTTTGCCGTACGCTTTGGCTCGGTATTTTCCATCAGCGTCACCGCGTTGCTGATTGCATGGCTGGCATGGCGAATCTGGCAGGACAAACGGGTGGCTATTCTGTCCGCCGTGATCTTCCTGACTGCACTGCTGGTCTACGGTATTGGCACCTATGCGGTGCTGGATCCGATGATTACCCTGTGGATGGCGCTGGCGATGTGCAGTTTCTGGGGCGCGGCTCAGGCGCAGACCCGAAACGGTAAAATCATCGGCTACGCGCTGCTGGGGGCCGCCTGTGGAATGGGGGTCATGACCAAAGGCTTCCTGGCGCTGGCGGTACCGGTTGTCGGGGTCCTGCCATGGGTGATTGCCCGGAAACGCTGGCGTGAAGTGTTGACCTACGGCTGGCTGGCGGTGGGCGTCTGCATTCTGACCGTGCTGCCCTGGGGCCTGGCTATCGCCAAACGCGAACCGGACTTCTGGCGCTATTTCTTCTGGGTGGAGCATATTCAACGTTTTGCCGAGAAAGATGCCCAGCACAAGGCGCCGTTCTGGTATTACATCCCGTTCCTGTTCGCCGGAAGTTTGCCGTGGCTGGCGCTACTGCCCGGGGCGCTGAAGCGTGGCTGGACCGAGCGCGACGACGTGCGCGGCGCGCTGTATCTGCTTGGTTGGGTGGCAATGCCGTTCTTGTTTTTCAGCATCGCCAAAGGGAAACTGCCAACCTACATTTTGCCGTGCTTCGGGCCGCTGTCGATTCTGATGGCTCGCTATGGGCTGGATGCAGCGAAGGCGGGCGCAAAAGCGCTGCGCATTAACGGTTTTATCAACCTGGTCTTTGGTTTGGTTGGTCTGATTGCCGTGCTGGTGGTGTCGCCTTGGGGTCTGATGCATAAACCGGTCTGGACGCAGATCGAGCTGTATAAATGTTTGCTGGCGGCGATTGCGTTTGTCGTCTGGGCGCTGATGGGCTGGCTGGCGATGAAGGATAACGGTCGTCGCTGGACATTAGCCGCCTGCTGTCCTCTGGGGCTGGCGCTGCTGATTGGTTTCGCCATTCCTGACCGGGTGATTGATAGCAAGCAGCCACAGTTCATGGTCGATATTATTGGTGAATCGCTGGCGCCAAGCCGCTATGTGCTGAGCAACAACGTCGGTATTGCCGCCGGTCTGGCGTGGGAACTCAGGCGTAACGATATCATCATGTATGATAAGCAGGGCGAGCTAAAGTACGGTTTAGACTGGCCCGATTCGAAGAATGGCTTTGTGAGCCAGGATGAGTTTGCCAGTTGGCTGGCAGCGCATCGCAAAGAAGGACCGGTATCGCTGGTGCTGCTGATGGACAAAGGAGAAAATATGGACGATTTACCTCTACCGAAACCTGACAAAACTTATGCGTTAGAGCGGGTAGTGTTTCTCCAGTATCTGCCGCAATGAGTACCTGGATCTGCCTGGCGCTTGCAAGCCTGTTAAGCTGCGTCGGGCAGTTGTGCCAGAAACAGGCGACGCGCCCGTCTAAGTCACGGCGGCGCGGTCGCCATATTCTCGGCTGGCTGGGTCTTGCGCTGCTGGCGCTCGGCGGCGGTATGCTGCTGTGGTTGAGCGTGCTGCAATCCATTCCGGTGAGTGTCGCCTATCCTATGCTGAGCCTCAATTTTGTCTGGGTGACGCTAGCGGCCTGGGGGATCTGGCGAGAGCCGGTGGCCCGGCGCCACTGGGTCGGCGTAGGGCTGATTGTGGTCGGCATCGTGGTGCTAGGGAGTAGCGTCTGATGGGATTAATCTGGGCGTTATTCAGCGTCGGTCTGGTCAGCGCCGCACAGCTTCTGCTGCGCGGGGCGATGGTTGAACTGCCGCCGCTGAGTGACCTGTTCGCGTTTCTCAATCATCTTTTACATCTGCGGGCCGGAACTCTCGGCCTGGTGCTGGGGCTGAGCGGCTACCTGCTGTCGATGGTCTGCTGGTACTTTACGCTGCACCAGCTGCCGCTGGCCAAAGCCTACGCGCTGCTCAGCCTTAGCTACATTCTGGTCTGGGCCGCCGCTATCTGGCTGCCCGGCTGGCATGAACCTTTCCACTGGCGTTCCCTGCTGGGGGTGCTGATGATCATCGCTGGCGTACTGACGATCTTCTGGCCGGCGAAGCGCAAAACCTGAGTCAGCGAATCCTGTCGGCCCGAATGCTCTGCTGCCACCTCCGCATGTTCTCCGAGATGGAATACGGCGGTAGCCAGCTTGCGCCAGTGGGTCGTGGCGAACCATGCCGATTCGATATATCAGGATCAGCGCGGAATACTGCTTGATGTATTCTCCTGTCAAAAGCGAAGTGATTACCCGGTGAAAATTCGCCGTCAATCCGGTGGGCCTCTCCCATAATGTAATCCGGCTCGCCGCACCGTGGGGCCGGGTGGCGCAAGTTGAGTGCAGCGGCAAAGCACGCATCATTTGCAAACCCATCCGCGCTTCCAGCGCCAAAATAGCTTTTCAACGAAAAGATCGCGACGCGGTTGCCAGACTTGGCCGCGAATTCGCTGACAGCACATTATTGTTGGCATCTATGACGATTGAGAAAAATCTTCGTGGCCGGACTGAGAAGCTTTCGGCTGGCGAGACTGATATTGCAGGAATATTATTTCGCGCGGTTAGCGCGTCTGTTGAGAGCAGAAAAATATCGCCTCCGGCGAGTCGAACAGCGTGATTTTTGTCGCGGCAGGCTGCTTTTGCGCAGACGACGTGGTAATAGTGAAACACTGTTGTAAAAGTCTGGTGGACCCCATGCCCGAACCCGTTGACGAATCGGCGCTGAATGGACTGCGCCTTAATCTGCGGATTGTCTCCGTTGTGATGTTTAATTTTGCCAGCTACCTGACAATTGGCCTGCCGTTGGCTGTTCTGCCAGGCTATGTCCATGACGTGATGGGGTTCAGCGCGTTCTGGGCCGGCCTGGTCATTAGCCTGCAGTATTTTGCCACTCTCCTCAGTCGCCCTCATGCCGGACGCTACGCCGATCTCCTTGGGCCGAAAAAGATTGTGATCTTCGGGCTGTGCGGCTGTTTTCTCAGCGGTTTGAGCTATCTGCTGGCGGCCGTCGGAAGCGGCTGGCCTATCCTTAGCCTGGCTCTGCTGTGCCTCGGTCGCGTGATTCTCGGCATCGGGCAAAGCTTTGCCGGCACCGGTTCAACGCTATGGGGCGTGGGCGTGGTGGGTTCACTGCATATCGGGCGGGTGATTTCGTGGAACGGCATCGTGACTTATGGGGCGATGGCAATGGGGGCGCCGCTCGGCGTGCTCTGTTATTCGCTTGTGGGATTATCGGGGCTGGCGTGGACGATTATGGCCGTGGCGCTGGTCGCTATTCTGTGCGCGTTACCGAGGGCGGCGGTTAAGGCGGCGAAGGGCAAAGTGATGACTGCTTGGCCGGGTCTGGCTGTATGGGATGGCGCTGGCATTGGCGTCCGCCGGGTTTGGCACGATCGCGACGTTTATTACTCTGTTTTACGATGCCAAAGGCTGGGACGGCGCGGCGTTCGCGCTAACGCTATTCAGCTGCGCGTTTGTTGGCACGCGTCTGCTGTTCCCCAACGGCATTCATCGTCTGGGGGGACTGAATGTCGCCATGCTGTGCTTTAGCGTTGAGATTGTCGGGCTCCTGCTGGTGGGGCTGGCTGAGACCTCGCCGATCGCGAAAATCGGGACCTTCTTCGCTGGCGCCGGTTTTTCACTGGTCTTTCCTGCGCTGGGGGTAGTGGCGGTGAAGGCGGTGCCGCAACAGAATCAGGGCTCGGCGCTGGCGACCTATACGGTATTTATGGATCTGTCTTTAGGGATTACCGGTCCTCTGGCCGGGCTGCTGATGGCGTGGGCCGGGATTTCCACTATTTATCTGGCGGCGGCGGGGCTGGTGGCGGTGGCGCTGTTGCTGTGCTGGCGGTTAAAAAAACGGCCCCCGGTGGTTGCGCCGGAGGCCGCAGCGTCAGGCCAGTAGTTACTGGATGACGAGAGTATTGATGATGTTTTCAGCGGCGCTTTGCGCCTGCTGCTGGTTGTCTGCCGGCAGCGTGATCTGCAGTGTCAGCAGCTTATCGTCAACCTTGCCGAGAATGACGGAAGACCAGGCAGTCTGACCTTTGGCGGAGATGATGCTGTCCAGCTGCTGCAGCGTGTGGCCTTTGATATCAATCGATTTATTGGTGACAACCTGCAACTGCGGATCGCGGCTGCGCTGCTGATCTTCCAGGCGCTGAGCCAGCACGCTCAATTCTTCATTGGTGCTGTCGCCAACAATCACGATCACCGCTTTCTGCCCGGTGGCGTCAGAATAGACGTGCATGTTGTTGGCCTGGGTACCCAGTTTACCGCTCTGATCGGTCATTCCTGCTGGCAGGGAGAAACTCAGCTTACCATCCAGCAGGCTGATATTTTGCCCGCTGGCGTTGCTTTCCGCAGCAGCCCCGGCAGTCGGCGTTTTTGTATCGCTGTTATCACAGGCCGCAAGCCCCATAACCAGCAGGCCAATACCGACATATTTAACCAAATTGCGCATTGACATCTTCCTTTCGATAAACGGCCATTAACGGCTCATTCGCTTATCTTATCACATCAACCTGCGAGTACTCTTAACCTGGCTGCAATGCTGATAAATCAGATTTATCTGCCAGTTTTTTCAGTAGCATATTCAACAACATGCCATACATCGGCAGGAAGAAAACAATGCTAATCAATACCTTGAAGCTATAGTCGACAATTGCGATTTCTCCCCAGTTCGCCGCCATAAACGGGTCCGGACTACGCCAGAAAGCGATAAAGAAAAAGGCCAGGGTATCACTGACGTTGCCGAACAGAGTCGAAGCGGTCGGCGCCAGCCACCAGCGGCGGTTTTGACGCAGGCGGTTAAAGACATGGACATCGAGGATCTGGCCCAGCGCGTAGGCCATGAAACTGGCGGCGGCGATACGGGCGACGAACAGGTTAAAGTGAGTCAGTGCGGCAAAGCCTTGCCACTCTCCCATATAAAACAGGGACGAAATGCCATAGGAGATCAGCAGCGCCGGGACCATCACCGCCAGGATAATGCGTCGTGCCAACGGCGCGCCGAAAATCCGCACCGTCAGATCGGTGGCGAGGAAGATAAACGGAAAGCTGAACGCGCCCCACGTGGTATGAAAACCAAAAATGGAGATCGGGAGCTGTACCAGATAGTTGCTGGAGGTGATAACCAGCACATGAAAAAGAGAAAGCCAGACCAGCGCTTTTTGACGCTGTGACGTTGTAAACGGATTCATATTGTGACCTTTTTATGCCCGTCCTCCTTCAGACTGCAGATGCGTTGACTTTCCTCATGCATTCCAGTCGCTTACCTGGGTAAGCATCCGGGAATTCACTGCGGCGTCTCCTTTCTGCAACTCGAATGATTCAGGACCAGAGAGTTGGGGTGAGGGAACCCAATAAATCAATACTGGCGCTGTGGCTTGCCAACGCGCGAGTACCCGTTTGAAGCGGCAGAATGATACTGCGTTGAGCGGGTATTGCAATGGTTGTTTTTCGCGCAAACGTTAACCTGACTTGCGTAGCGCAAAAGTGGGGGTAAACTATGGCCGTTTTGTTGATGTGAGATGAAAATGACCGAACTTTTCTCCAGCCCTGACCACACTCTGGACGCTCAGGGCCTGCGTTGCCCGGAGCCGGTAATGATGGTGCGTAAGACCGTACGTACAATGCCGGTGGGGGAAACGCTGCTGATTATCGCCGATGATCCGGCGACAACCCGCGATATTCCAGGTTTTTGCCGCTTTATGGAGCATGAGCTGTTGGCACAAGAAACCGCGGCGCTGCCCTATCGCTATCTGATTCGTAAAAGCCATTAAGCACGGGTTTGTGTGCCGCACTGCCTCTCCCGGAGGCGGGGCTGCGCCCCTGTCCGGGCGACAAAATCCAAAGACTCCACGTTCCCGTAGCCCCGGTAAGCAACGCGCTACCGGGGAATAAATGGTGCGATTGCCGCAGGCCGTCTTCCCGGAGGTGGGGCTGCGTCCCTGTTCGGGCGACAAAATCCAAAGACTGCACGTTCCCGTAGCCCCGGTAAGCAACGCGCCACCGGGGTCTTTCCACTTACTTCTTACGTAACAGCCGCAGGGCGTTAGCGGTCACCAGCACCGTTGCCCCCGTATCGGCCAGTACCGCCAGCCACAGCCCGGTTAACCCGAGCAGCGTAGTGATAAGGAAAATCCCCTTTAAGCCAAGCGCAATCGCGATGTTCTGCCGAATATTGGCGTGGGTGGCGCGGGCCAGTGAAATCATCTGCGCCAGACCGGTTAAGCGGTTATGCGTCAGGGCGGCATCGGCGGTTTCCAGCGCCACGTCGGTTCCGCTGCCCATGGCGATACCAATGGTGGCGGCCTTCATCGCTGGCGCGTCATTAATCCCGTCACCAACCATAGCCAGTGGCGCCGCGGTATTGAGCGTCGTGACCGCCTCGACTTTATCGGCCGGCAGCAGCCCGGCGCGGAATTCCAGCCCCAGCTCTGCGGCAATGGCGGCGGCCGCACGCGGGTTATCGCCGGTCAGGATCACCCCCTGCACCCCCAGACGATGCAGATCGTCGACCGCCTGGCGGGCGTCATCGCGCAGCGTATCCTGTAGCGCCAGAATGCCGAGCAGAGAGTGTTCGCGCAACACCAGGACAACCGTCTGACCCGCGCTCTCCAGCTGTTGAATCTGCACCTCATGCTCTGCTGCTGCGTCGTTGCCTGCCGCGCAAATCAGTATCCGCCGCCCGTCGACTTCGGCTTCAATGCCCGACCCCGCCAGGGCGCGCTGATCGCGGGCAGACGGAATCGTCAGCTGACGCTGCTGGGCTTCGCGCACGATGGCCTGTGCCAGTGGGTGGCTGGAGCCTTGTTCTACCGCCGCCGCCAGTGCCAGCAGGCCATTTTCATCCACGTCATTCAGGGCGATTGCGGCGGTAACGCGCGGTTGACCGACGGTTAGCGTCCCGGTCTTGTCGAAAGCCACCTGACGTATGCGACCGAGTTGCTCAAGCGCTGCGCCGCCTTTAATCAGAGCACCGCGGCGCGACGCCATCGCCAGCCCGGAAGTAATAGCCGCCGGAGTGGAGATAACCAGTGCGCAGGGACAGCCGATCAGTAGCAGCGTCAGACCTTTGTAGATCCACGGCAGCCAGGCGGCGGCAAAGAACAGCGGCGGCACGATGGCGACCAACAGGGCGACGACCATAATGGCCGGCGTATAAATCCGGCTGAAGCGATCGATAAAGCGCTCAATTGGCGCCCGGCGTTCCTCCGCCTCTTCAATCAGCTTCAGAATGCGGTCAATGGCGCTGTCGCCCGGCTCGGAAATGACCGTCAGTTGAACCAGGCGATCGACGCTGGTGGCACCTGCCGCCACGCGTTCGCCGGAATGGCGCTCGACCGGCACCGACTCGCCGGTTAAGGCGCTTTCATCAAAGCTGGCGAAGGGTGTGCGCAGCTGGCCATCGGCGGGTAAGCGACCTCCTGCCGCGACTTCAATCACGTCTCCGGGGCGGAGATCGCGCTGGGCGACAGTTTCCCGCACGCCGTCACGCAGGCGAGTGGCGGTATCGGGTTTTAACGCCATCAGAGCGCTTACCCCCTGGCGGGCGCGGCTGGCGGCCCAGCCTTCAAGACGCTCGCCAACCATAAACAGCAGCAACACCATCGCGGCTTCAGCCGTTGCGCCAATAAACAGCGCTCCGATAGCGGCGACGCTCATCAGTGTTTCAATGGCAAACCAGCTGCCGCTGCGGATCAGGCGCAGGGCCTGGCGAGCGACGGGCCACAGGCCCACAAGCGTGGTGGCAATGAATGCCAGCTCGCCGAAGGGGTGGTTGAACTGCTCCAGACCCCAGCTCAGCACCATCAGTAGCACCAGCGTTATCAGCGGCAGGTTCTCGCGCAGACGCGAGGTTTCCGGCGGCGAGGTGCTTTCATCGCGCAGCGTATAGCCCACGGCACGTACCGCACTTTCGACGGCTGTGCGGATATCGGCATCGGCGTTGACCAGCAGTTTCTCGGTGGCAAACAAAACCTGTACCTGACTGACGCCTGGCACCTGGCGCACCGCATTTTCGACTTTACGGGCACAGGCGGCGCAGTCCATACCTTCCACCAGCCAGCTATAGCGCGCCTCGTTTAACGCCTCGCTGTCGGTGGCGTTATTAGCGGCACAACCAGACTCCGTGCAGCAACTGTCGGCCTGGGCGACGGCCGGTTTTAATTTGAATGAAGAGAACTGTGGGACTTTTTTACCCTGCGTTTCTGGAGTCGACATGGGACCCTCCCGGTAATGATAATTTTCTCATTACCGGGAGGATACACTCTGGAGTCGACTCCAGAGTCAAGCACAAAATTACAGATACAGCGCGCGGACGATCAGGAAGTGGCCGGCAAAGTAAAAGGCGGCGGCGATGGCATTATCGGCGCGGAAGCGCCGGCGATAGTGGCTGATCAGCCAGACAATATTACTCAACAGCAGGAACGTCGCACCGGCGAAGCCTGAGAGCGCGGTATCCGTCGGGCGGAAGAACCACAACTCACCGGCCAGCCAGACCATAACCAGGGTCATGCCGATAAAGGTGAAGACCGGCATGCGCAGATCTTCCAGCCGACTCCAGATGACCGCCAACAGTAGCGCGCCGATAACCAGCAGCACCAGCGGCAGCGGCCAGAAAAACGACATCGTCATCTGGCTGGCAAACCAGATCGTATACAGCAGATGCGACAGGAAAAAGGCCCCCACCGCATACATCACCCGCTGGCGCGGCAACTGCGTTAATGCATCGCCCAGCAGCGAAGCGCACAGCCCGGCGAGTACCAGGTAGCTGATAGCGTTGAACTTTGGCGCCTGCCAGGCCAGAAACAGGAGCAGGATTAGCGTGACGGGTTTAAAAACCCAGCGCTGCCACGTGGGGCCGCGATAGGATGCATCGACGTAAAGCCATGCGGAGAAACAGACAGCAATAAACGACCAAAGCATAGTAAGTCCTTGTATCTGTTATTATTAAGTGAGTGGTGTTTTGGCGGTACTAAAACTTAGTGTAGTGGTTCAGGCGGGCAGATGACAACGTTAATCAAGGCGCGGTATGCTTATTCCTGAGAATTTTTATGGGTTAGATGAATGAGCAAGGTTCCACTGTTTTTTATTATCGTCGTTGCCATTATTGCGGTGGCCGCCTCGGTGCGCTACGTGCAGCAACGCCGGGAAAATAGGGATAACGACGCCGCCCCGCTGCTGCAAAAGCGGGTGGTGGTGAGTAACAAGCGGGAGAAAGTGCTCAACGATCGCCGGTCGCGCCAGCAAAGCGTTGCCCCCGCTGGCAGCGAGATGCGCTATGACGTGAGCTTCAGGCCGGAAAACGGTGGCCTGGAAGTCAGTTTTCGACTTGCAGCGGCGCAATATCATGCGCTGAGCGTCGGTGATCGGGGAATGCTGAGCTACAAAGGCTCAAGGTTTGTCGCGTTTACGCCAGAACCTTGAGCCCACGGGGTTACTTCTTACGCAGCGTGGCCTTGAGCTTTTTCTGCCAGGCCACCAGTTCGAACACGCCGAAGATAAAAATGCGAATCTGTTCGAAGCGGCCCAGCGGCGGGGCATCTTTCGGCTGAGTGGCCTTCAGCAGCGTCAGCTGCAGGCCATGCATCAGGATCATAAAGATCAGGGCAACGTTAATGAAGATGTTCAGCGGCTTCGGGAAAGGCTGAAACAGGTTTAATAGCAAAAATGCCCAGACGCACAGCATCAACACGCGGCCAAAATTAATCAGCATGATTTTCTCCTTTTACCTCACGTTGATAGAGGCGGTAGGCGACCTGTCCGGCCACTTTCTCACGATACAGCTGCCAGCATGTCGGCACCGGCGGTAAACCATTTTCGACTTCGCTCTCAACGTAGATGAGCGCTTCATCGGCGAGCCAGCCGTTATTTTCCAGCAGACGCAGCGTCTCTTCCAGCAGACCTTTGCGGAAAGGCGGATCGACAAACACGATATGGTGCGGCGTGCCGGGCTGATTAAGGTAGTTGAGCGTATTGGTATTGACCACTTTGCCATGGCTGGCTTTCAGGGTCGCCAGGTTTTTTTGCAACTGCCGGGCAACGCTGTGCTCCATTTCCAGCAGCGTGGTGCTGCCCGCATAGCGTGACAGCGCCTCAAGCCCAAGGGCTCCGCTGCCGGCAAAGCAATCCAGGCAGTGCGCATCGACCATGACAGGTGCCAGCCAGTTAAAAAGGGTTTCACGGACCCGGTCAGTGGTCGGGCGTAGGCCCGGGCTCTCCGGCACCGGTAATTTTCGCCCGCGCCATTGCCCACCGATAATACGGATCTGGCCGCTGCCCGTGTGGTTTGGTTTTTTCATCTCTCTGCTCAGGTCTCCACTTTCAGCCCGCTATTCTAGCGATCGAATGCGGATGACGAAACCTTAATCCGGGGGCGGTGATGCGAGTTAAGTTAAGTGGTAGACTATCCGACTAATTTCATCATTTTTCAGCTTCCACTATTGTTATGCCGAAGCTGTGCCATGAATAAACAGCGGGAGTGTCGTCGCAAATGGCAAAAGAGAAAAAACGTGGCTTCTTTTCCTGGCTGGGCTTTGGACAAAAAGAACAGGCGCAGGAAACCGAGACCGAACAGAAAGTAGAAGGGCAAACCGACGTTGCCGAACAGCATTCGGCTGCAGAGTTGCCTGCTGAGGCGGTTGCGGCTCCAGAAGCGGATACAGTAAGCGCTTCTGCGGTAGAAAAAGAGGACGCGGAAGCTTTTGCGGCCGATGTCGTTGACGTGACTGAACAGGTTGTTGAGAGCGAATTACTGCAATCTGCGCCGGTGACACCTGCGGTTGAAGCTCCGGCTGAAGTCGAAGAGATCCCTGAGCGGCACGCTGCTGTTGACGAGGCGCCGGCCGCCAGTACGGCGGGTGAAAAGGCAGTGGCTGAGACAGTGGCTGAAGAGTTGCGGGCGGAAGGCGTCGCAGCTCCGGAGCCGCTGGTCGAAGAAGCGATCGTTCAACCACTTATCGCGGAAGCGGTGACGGAGGAGCCGGAAGTCGCTGCCGTGGACGACGCGGTGAGTGATGAGACGTGCGGTGAGGAACTGCCTGAACCTGCACTGTCTGATGAGGAGCTTGAAGCTCTGGCGCTGGCCTCACAACCTCTTGATGACGAAGCGGTTGTTGAAGCGGAAGAGGGCCTGCCGGATGACGCAGCCCAACAAGAGCAGGAAAAACCGACGAAAGAGGGCTTTTTCGCCCGTCTGAAACGCAGCCTGATTAAAACCAAACAGAACCTCGGTTCCGGATTTATCAGTCTGTTCCGCGGCAAAAAAATTGACGATGATCTGTTTGACGAGTTGGAAGAACAGCTGCTGATTGCTGACGTCGGCGTGGAAACGACCCGTAAGATCATTACCAATATTACCGAAGGCGCCAGCCGCAAGCAGCTACGTGATGCGGAAGCGCTGTACGGCCTGCTGAAAGAAGAGATGGGCGATATCCTCGCGAAAGTGGATGAGCCATTGAATGTTGAAGGGAAAACGCCATTTGTTATCCTGATGGTGGGTGTGAACGGCGTGGGTAAAACCACCACTATCGGCAAGCTGGCGCGTCAGTTCGAACAGCAAGGTAAATCGGTGATGCTGGCGGCCGGGGACACCTTCCGCGCCGCAGCGGTAGAACAGCTGCAGGTCTGGGGGCAGCGCAACAACATTCCGGTGATTGCTCAGCATACTGGTGCGGACTCGGCATCGGTGATCTTCGATGCTATCCAGGCCGCGAAGGCGCGAAACGTTGACGTGCTGATCGCCGATACGGCGGGTCGTCTGCAGAACAAATCGCACTTGATGGAAGAGCTGAAGAAAATTGTTCGGGTGATGAAAAAACTGGACGAAGATGCGCCGCATGAGGTCATGCTGACCATCGATGCCAGCACCGGGCAAAACGCGATTAGCCAGGCCAGGCTGTTCCATGAGGCCGTTGGCTTGACCGGTATCACATTGACTAAGCTGGACGGTACCGCGAAAGGTGGGGTTATCTTCTCGGTCGCCGACCAGTTCGGTATTCCGATTCGCTATATTGGCGTCGGTGAACGTATTGAGGATCTGCGTCCGTTTAAGGCGGGCGACTTTATTGAGGCACTTTTTGCCCGAGAGGATTAATCATGATTCGCTTTGAACAAGTCAGCAAAGCCTATCTCGGTGGGAGACAAGCGCTGCAGGGGGTGAATTTCCACCTGCAGTCGGGCGAGATGGCATTTCTGACCGGCCACTCCGGCGCGGGGAAAAGTACCCTGCTTAAGCTTATCTGTGGTATTGAACGGCCGAGCGCCGGGAAAATCTTATTCGGCGGTCACGATATTAGCCGCCTGAAAAGCCGTGAGGTGCCGTTTTTGCGCCGTCAGATCGGCATGATTTTCCAGGACCACCACCTGCTGATGGACCGTACGGTGTTTGATAATGTCGCTATTCCGCTGATTATTGCCGGCGCCAGCGGCGATGATATTCGTCGCCGTGTGTCGGCGGCGCTGGACAAGGTCGGGCTGCTGGACAAAGCGAAAAACCTCCCTATTCAACTCTCCGGCGGCGAACAGCAGCGCGTGGGAATTGCCCGCGCGGTGGTCAATAAGCCTGCGGTGTTGTTGGCGGATGAACCTACCGGTAACCTCGACGAGGCGCTCTCGGAAGGGATTTTACGCCTGTTTGAGGAGTTTAACCGCGTAGGGGTAACAGTTTTGATGGCGACGCACGACCTGGGGCTGATTTCCAGCCGCTCGTACCGCATGCTGACCCTGAGCGACGGTCATATGCATGGAGGCCATTGGGGTGAATAAGCGTGACGCAATAAACCAAATTCGCCAGTTCGGTAGCCGGTTCGATCGCCTCCGCAATGGCGCAGGCGCGGGCGGCAGCGGCGGGCGTAATGCGCCTAAGCGGCCAAAAGCGGCACCGAGCCCGGCTTCCCGTAAGAGCAACGTCTTTAACGAGCAGGTCCGCTATGCCTGGCATGGCGCACTCCAGGATTTAAAAAATACGCCGCTGGCTACCTTCCTGACCATTATGGTTATCGCCATTTCGCTGACGCTGCCAAGCGTGTGCTACATGGTGTACAAAAACGTCAACAGTGCAGCGGCGCAGTACTATCCATCACCGCAGATCACCGTTTACCTTGAGAAAACGCTGGATGATGACGCGGCGGCGCGGGTGGTTGGCCAGCTCCAGGCGGAACAAGGTGTGGAGAAGGTAAACTACTTGTCGCGGGACGAGGCGCTTGGCGAGTTCCGCAACTGGTCTGGCTTTGGCGGCGCGCTGGATATGCTGGAAGAGAACCCGCTACCGGCCGTCGCGATTGTGGTGCCGAAGCTGGATTTCCAGAGTACTAATGCGCTGAATACGCTGCGCGATCGCGTGAAGCACATTCAGGGCGTGGACGAAGTGCGTATGGATGACAGCTGGTTTGCCCGCCTCTCCTCGTTGACCGGGCTGGTGGGCCGCGTGTCGGCACTGATCGGCGTGCTGATGGTGGCGGCTGTGTTCCTTGTTATCGGCAACAGCGTACGCCTGAGCATTTTTGCTCGTCGCGATACCATTAACGTGCAAAAACTGATTGGCGCGACCGACGGCTTCATCCTGCGTCCGTTCCTGTATGGCGGTGCGCTGCTGGGCTTCTGCGGTGCCTTTTTGTCGCTGATTTTGTCGGAAATTATGGTGATGCGACTGTCGTCCGCGGTGACGGAAGTCGCGCAGGTGTTTGGCACAAAGTTTGAACTCAGCGGCTTGGGCTTCGACGAGTGTCTGCTGATGCTGATTGTCTGCTCGATGATCGGCTGGGTTGCGGCCTGGCTGGCTACCGTTCAACATTTACGTCACTTTACCCCCGATTAAAAAAAGTCTGATATAATCTTTCCCTGCACTGATGAATGTCTCTCTGCAGGGAAAGAGTCCCTGTTGTCTCTTCCCTGTGTTTTCATTTTCATGTCACATTTTGTGCGCAATCTATTCACATCGTTGCATGGAACTTGTGGATAAAATCACTGTCTGATATTAATGTGGGTGATATTCTCGTTGCTCATAAACGCTGGCATGTTTGTTGCTCATATCATGGTAACCATCACGTCAGACGATATCGATTGAGAGGATTTGAATGACCAAAGATATGCAAACTTTAGCTTTAGCCCCCATTGGTAACCTGGAATCGTATATCCGGGCTGCGAACAGCTGGCCGATGTTATCGGCTGATGAAGAGCGGGAGCTTGCTGAAAAGCTGCATTACCAGGGCGATCTGGAAGCAGCGAAAAGGCTGATCCTGTCTCACCTGCGCTTTGTTGTTCATATTGCTCGTAATTACTCGGGCTATGGCCTGCCGCAGGCGGATCTGATTCAGGAAGGCAACATTGGCCTGATGAAAGCCGTGCGTCGTTTCAACCCGGAAGTGGGCGTGCGCCTGGTTTCCTTCGCCGTACACTGGATTAAGGCTGAAATTCACGAATACGTTCTGCGTAACTGGCGTATTGTGAAAGTCGCCACCACCAAAGCGCAGCGTAAACTGTTCTTTAACCTGCGTAAAACTAAGCAGCGTCTGGGCTGGTTTAACCAGGATGAAGTCGAGATGGTGGCCCGCGAGCTGGGGGTGTCGAGCAAAGACGTACGTGAAATGGAATCCCGTATGGCGGCGCAGGACATGACCTTTGACATGTCGTCGGACGACGAGTCCGATAGCCAGCCGATGGCGCCGGTGCTCTACCTGCAGGATAAAACGTCTAACTTTGCCGATGGCATTGAAGATGATAACTGGGAAGAGCAGGCGGCCAACAAGCTGACCGACGCGATGCAGGGCCTGGACGAGCGTAGCCAGGACATCATCCGCGCCCGTTGGCTGGACGAAGACAATAAGTCGACGCTGCAGGAACTGGCGGATCGCTATGGCGTGTCGGCTGAGCGCGTGCGTCAGCTGGAAAAGAACGCGATGAAGAAACTGCGCACTGCCATCGAAGCATAACGCAACTACTTGCACATTCGCCTCTGAGCAGGCTTCCGATAACGCCCCACATTACGTTGGGGCGTTTTGTTTTTTTGCGTCTTCTCTTTCGGCCAGTACCTGCGGGCATAACGTCTGCAGACATGCCAGCAGAATATGAAAGGCTGGCTCCATTTGTGGCTCTGCCAGGCTGGCAAAGCCCATCAATAGCCCCTTCTTGCGTCCTTCTGTCAGATAGTAGCGTGAGAGAGGACGCACCAGAATATTGTGCGCGTTGGCCTGTCTGGCGATCGCGACATCGTCTGCCTCATCGGGCAGGTTGAGGATCAGATGCAGGCCGGCGTTATCGCTGAAATCTGATAGCGCCTGCGGGATGCAATAACGTTGAATCAGCTCGGTCAGGCAGGCGCGGCGGCGGCTGTACAGCAAGCGCATTCGGCGGATATGGGCGGAGTAATGGCCCGCGTTGATGAATTCTGCCAGCGCCATCTGAATCAGCGAATGCCCGCCGCGATAGAGCTCGGCATGGGCGCTTTTCAGATCGCCGATCAGCGGGCGCGGTAACACGACATAGCCCAGCCGCAGCCCCGGATAGAGCGTTTTACTGAACGTTCCGATATAGACGACCGGCGCGTCGGCAATCAGTCCCTGCAGTGCCGGAATCGGCTGGCCGGAAAAGCGAAATTCGCTGTCGTAATCGTCTTCGACGATCCAGCTGCCATGCTGGCGCGCCAGGGCCAGCAAGCGCTGACGCCGCTCCAGACTCATCACCGCTCCCAGCGGATACTGATGCGACGGGGTGACAAAAATCAGCTGTGGCGCCTTCTCAACCGTCTCAGGCGGGCACAGGCCGTTAGCATCGACGGTTATCGGATTGACCTGCACATCATTCATCGCCAGCACGTGGCGGATCCCCCAGTAGGAGGGCTCCTCGACCCACGCCAGATCGCCGCCATCACAGAGCATGCGCGTTACCAGGTCGATTGCCTGATGGATTCCTTCCGTAATAAGAATTTGATCTGCCTGACAATGGACCCCACGGGACACGCGTAGGTAATCCACTAATGCCTGCTGCAGTTCCGGTGTGCCGCCGTTAGAACTGTAGCTTAACCGCTCGGGTTTTGGCCGACGGCTGATACGGGCCTGAATCTTGCTGAACAGTGGGTGGGGAAAGGCATTGACATCCGGCACGCCGGGGATAAAGGCACCCCACTGGCGCGGGCTGGCGCTGACGTGGCTGAGCAACTGTTGCCCGCGACGGGACAGAAAGGGGGTTGCTGTCGAGTCGCTGCTGTTCTCGGCGATGCCGACAGCAGAAAAAGAAATATCCGGCCCGATTTTAGCGACGAATGTGCCGCTGCCTCGTCGGGAAGCCACATATCCTTCCGCCTGTAATTGTTCATAAGTTGTTAATATGGTGTTTCTTGACACGCCGAGCTCCCCGGCCAGATCTCGTGAAGGGGGCAGTCGGCTGTGGGGAGGCAGGGAACCGTCCAGAATCGAGCGGCGAACCGCGTTGTATAAGCGTTTATGCAACAGCGGATCTGTCTCTTCCTGCAATCTGACCAGCACAAGGTCACCGACGAGTGAACGCAATTGGATCCCTCATATAATCTAAATTGGTACTCGATTATAGAGCCAAATCCTGTGTAAATAAACGGCATAGTTTCGAGATTGTTGCGATAGCGTGACATACATGACAGGAGATTCGAGGGTGAAAAGTTCAGAACTGAATCAACGTCGCCAGAAAGCGACGCCGCGCGGCGTAGGTGTAATGTGCGATTACTTTGTTGAGAAGGCGGAGAATGCCACGCTGTGGGATGTAGAAGGCAACGAGGTGATTGATTTTGCTGCGGGAATTGCCGTGCTCAATACCGGTCATCGCCACCCGAAAATTGTTGCCGCCGTCGCGCAGCAACTGGAGGCCTTTACCCATACGGCGTATCAGATTGTCCCTTACGAAAGCTATGTCTCGCTGGCGGAGCGCATTAACGACCTGGCGCCAGTTGAGGGCCCGGCCAAAACCGCTTTCTTCACTACCGGGGCGGAAGCCGTCGAAAACGCGGTAAAGATTGCCCGCGCTTATACCGGCCGTCCGGGGCTGATTACTTTTGGTGGCGGTTTTCATGGCCGTACCTTTATGACCATGGCGCTGACCGGTAAAGTCGCGCCTTACAAAATTGGATTTGGGCCGTTTCCTGGATCGGTCTATCACGGGGTATACCCGAATGCTGTCCACGGTATTACTACCGATGAGGCCATGAAAAGCCTTGAGCGTATCTTTAAGGCCGATATCGCGCCGGATCAGGTGGCGGCCATTATCCTCGAACCGATTCAGGGAGAAGGTGGTTTTAACGTCGCGCCAGCGGAGTTTATGCAGGCGTTGCGTACGCTGTGCGATACCCACGGCATCCTGCTGATTGCTGATGAAGTGCAAAGCGGCTTTGCTCGTACTGGCAAGCTGTTTGCCATGCAGCACTATGATGTCAAACCGGACCTGATGACGATGGCGAAAAGCCTTGCCGGTGGTTTCCCGCTCTCCGGCGTAGTAGGACGTGCCGAGGTGATGGATGCGCCGGCGCCGGGCGGGCTGGGCGGCACCTATGCCGGTAACCCGCTGGCCGTGGCGGCGGCTCATGCGGTCCTTGACGTCATAGAAGAAGAGCAGTTGTGTCAGCGTGCGGAACAGCTTGGCAGCCACCTGAAAGAGGTGCTGAATCAGGCGCGCGAGTATTGTCCGGCGATTGTTGATATTCGCGGACAAGGTTCGATGGTGGCCGTGGAATTTAACGATCCGCAGACTGGCGCGCCGTCACCGGAGTTCACCCGCCACATCCAGCAAAAGGCGCAGGAAAATGGCTTGCTGCTGCTGAGCTGCGGTGTCTATGGCAACGTTATTCGTTTCCTGTATCCGTTAACTATCCCCGATGCGCAGTTTACAAAGGCGCTGGATATTCTGGCTCGTGTCCTGAAGGGATGATGTGTCCGACTCCTGTGCGGCGGCAGGGAAGCCAGAGAAAACAGGATGCCACACACGAGTTTTCATACTCTGCATAAATGGTTTATCACCCTGATATCCCCTTTATTCCGGCGGCGCCTGTCGCCGGAATAAAGCGGGAAATATTCGGTCTGAAAATTCCCTCTTTTCCTCGCTTTCGCCTGGGCGGCGATGAGCAACCGCTCAAACGCCTGAGGGTGCTGACTATCGTGGTCATCCCGCCATTTATTCTGGCATACAGCGGCATGGTGTCGTTTGTGAATGCACTCTATTTTGCCGGCGTCTTTAGCGGTGTGATTTTATCCACATGCCGATTCTGATACTTAAAGGTGCCCGGCAACGCGGTGATATTACGCCCGGCTGGCGCTGATAACCCATTCGCTGATCCAGACCTTCATTGTGTTGCTTATTTTTGTCGCGCCGTGTACGCGATAGCTTTCGCATTAGGCTGTCTGCCCACCGGTTACTAATCGGGCGCCTCACTCCACCGCGTCCGGTTCATCCTGACGCGGCTTTTTATTTGTCACTTATCTGTTACATAACCCGTAATTTTGTCATTTCAAATTCTCCCGAATGGCGGTATGTTTAGCATAGTGTGCTGCAAAAGCGCAGGCGGCAGACCTTAAAGAAGACGTCATATTCTTTTTTTATGAAATAGATCGGAATAATGTGCTAAAAAACAACATCACAACGAATGCAAAAAACCATAATAATGGGGAGCCTCAGGATGAACATGAAGGGTAAAGCGCTACTGGCAGGATGTATCGCCTTAATTATGAGCAATGCCGCGCTTGCGGAAGATATCAAAATTGCTGTGGTTGGCGCGATGTCTGGCCCGGTGGCGCAGTACGGTGACCAGGAGTTTACTGGTGCTGAGCAGGCAGTTGCCGATATTAACGCGAAGGGTGGGATCAAAGGCAATAAGCTGCAGATCGTAAAATATGATGATGCCTGCGACCCGAAACAGGCGGTGGCCGTTGCCAACAAAGTGGTTAACGATGGCATTAAGTACGTTATCGGCCATTTGTGTTCGTCTTCTACCCAGCCGGCGTCCGATATCTATGAAGACGAAGGCATTCTGATGATCACCCCGGCTGCGACAGCGCCGGAGCTGACCGCACGCGGCTATAAAATGATTCTGCGTACTACCGGCCTCGATTCTGACCAGGGGCCGACGGCGGCGAAATACATTATCGAGAAAGTCAAACCTCAGCGCATCGCTATCGTTCACGATAAACAGCAATATGGTGAAGGTCTGGCGCGCGCGGTGCAGGATGGTCTGAAGAAGGGCGGCGCTAACGTGGTGTTCTTTGATGGCATCACCGCCGGGGAGAAAGATTTCTCAACCCTGGTGGCGCGTCTGAAGAAAGAAAATATCGATTTTGTCTATTACGGCGGCTACCACCCGGAAATGGGGCAGATTCTGCGTCAGTCCCGCGCGGCTGGTCTGAAAACTCAGTTTATGGGACCGGAGGGCGTCGCCAACGTCTCCCTGTCTAACATTGCCGGTCAGTCAGCGGAAGGCATGCTGGTCACGAAACCGAAGAACTACGACCAGGTTCCGGCGAACAAACCGATTGTTGACGCAATTAAAGCGAAGAAACAGGATCCGAGCGGCGCTTTCGTCTGGACAACCTACGCGGCAATCCAGTCGCTGCAGGCTGGCCTGAATCAGTCCGAAGATCCGGCGGCGATCGCGAAATACCTGAAGGCTAACTCCGTAAATACCGTGATGGGACCGCTGTCCTGGGATCAGAAAGGCGACCTGAAAGGCTTCGAGTTCGGCGTGTTTACCTGGCATGCTGATGGTACGGCAACCGACGCCAAGTAATTTAGCCGTCGCCTTCCGCGCGACAGATGTGTTGGCTGCGTCTACCGGAGCGGCAGTCAGAAGTAGCCCGGGTAAGGCATTTACGCCGCAACCCGGGATTTTCCCCGGTGGCGCGATGTTTATCGGGGCGGTAGTCAGAAGTAGCCCGGGTAAGGCGTTTACGCCGTAACCCGGGATTTTCCCCGGTGGCGCTGTGCTTACCGGAGCGTTCTTTCCCAACCATTCTGCTGGGTGCTAAAGCCTAGCGCCTGCATAAATGCTGACATCACCGCGTTGTCTTCCACCCCGGCGTCGCTGACCCACCAGCGGCTGATTTGCGGATTATTGCGCAACACTTCTTCGACTAAATATTGCCCGACGCCGCGACGACGGGTGATTTCGCGTACGCAAAGCGCGCTGAGCTCGCCTTCATTGCCGCGTAGCGTAACGCGCACGGCGCCCAGCAGACGTTCGTTAAAGCGGGCGGCGTAAATTCGGTGATGATCGTCCACAGGGATAGTGTCGGGATCCTGCGACGGCCATATTTTCCCTAAGTCGATGCGATCCTGAACGCTGAAAAGCGGTAATCGAATAATGGTCAGTTTCATGCGCGACAAGTCCAGTCAAAACGGATAGGGCAGTGTACCCAAATTTGCTATCGGCAGGGGCGCTGTTTTTTATCCATTCACTAGGGGATTTGTTCTTCTGGTGAGTACAGAGTAGAGCAATTCGTCATGGATCGAAAAATAAGCAGAATTTTAACCTAATATCTAGCGTTTTATTCCGCCTTATATATCGTTATTTTATGCTGTGAAGAGGACTCTTTTTTGTTTATCTTCGCTTGAATACAGAATATTATCTGTGCTTAATCGCCTGAAAAATAGAGAATTTAATCTATATTAAGGCAAAAAACATCGCTAAACCATTAAAGATAATGGTAAAAGTAGCGTTGTTTAATAAAAGCACAGAATGCTTTTTAACCATAAAAATACAAAATATTTACACCACATCACGAACGGGGTTCTGAAGCATGAGAAGGAACGCAAAAACCATTATTGCGGGATTCGTTGCACTGACGATATCGCACGCGGTCATGGCTAAGGATATTAACGTCGCCGTCGTCGGCGCGATGTCCGGCCCGGTAGCTCAGTGGGGCGACATGGAGTTCAACGGCGCGCGGCAGGCCATCAAAGACATTAACGCGCAGGGCGGCATTAAAGGCGATAAGCTGGTTGGCGTTGAGTTCGACGATGCCTGCGATCCGAAACAGGCTGTGGCGGTCGCGAACAAAATTGTGAATGAAGGGATTAAGTACGTCATCGGCCATCTGTGTTCCTCTTCTACCCAGCCTGCCTCCGATATCTATGAAGATGAAGGGATTTTGATGATCTCTCCGGGCGCGACGAACCCGGAACTGACCCAGCGCGGCTATCAGTACATCATGCGTACCGCTGGCCTGGACTCTGCGCAGGGGCCGACCGCCGCCAAATACATCCTGGAAAAAGTGAAACCGCAACGTATCGCCATCATCCATGATAAGCAGCAGTACGGCGAAGGACTGGCGCGATCTGTCCAGGAGAGCCTGAAGAAAGGCAAGGCGAATATCGTCTTCTTTGATGGCATCACCGCCGGGGAGAAAGATTTCTCTGCGCTGCTGGCACGCCTGAAAAAAGAAAATATCGACTTCGTTTATTACGGCGGCTACTACCCTGAGATGGGGCAGATGTTGCGACAGGCTCGCTCCGTGGGACTGAAAACCATCTTCATGGGACCCGAGGGGGTCGGAAACGCGTCGCTGTCAAATATTGCCGGCGCAGCGGCGGAAGGCATGCTGGTAACGATGCCGAAACGCTATGACCAGGATTCGGCGAACAGCGCTATCGTTGAAGCGTTGAAAACTGAGAAGAAAGATCCGAGCGGTCCCTATGTCTGGATCACCTACGCAGCCGTGCAGTCATTGGCGCAGGCGATGGACAGGAGCAGCAGCCTGGAGCCGCTGGACTTAATCAAAGATCTGAAAACTCACGGGGCGAAAACCGTGATTGGGCCGCTGAATTGGGACGAAAAAGGCGATTTAAAGGGATTTGAGTTTGGTGTCTTCCAGTGGCATGCGGATGGATCATCCTCTGTCGCAAAATAAGATGCGTTATCCCAGCGCCCGTATGAAGCGGGCGGCATGAAAAAGGTTACCTTATGTCCGAGCAGTTTCTCTACTTTCTGCAGCAGATGTTTAACGGCGTCACGCTAGGCAGTACCTATGCGCTGATCGCCATCGGTTATACGATGGTTTACGGTATTATCGGCATGATTAACTTCGCCCACGGCGAGGTATACATGATTGGCAGCTACGTCTCTTTCATGATCATTGCCGCCCTCATGATGATGGGGATTGATACCAGCTGGCTGCTGGTGGCCGCCGGGTTTATCGGGGCGATTATTATCGCCAGCGCCTACGGCTGGAGCATTGAACGCGTGGCTTACCGGCCGGTGCGCAGCTCCAAGCGCCTGATTGCGCTGATCTCCGCCATCGGGATGTCCATCTTCCTGCAAAACTATGTCAGCCTGACGGAAGGTTCGCGCGATATCGCGCTGCCGAGTCTGTTTAACGGTCAGTGGATTATCGGCAGCAGCGAAAACTTCGCCGCAACCGTGACCACTATGCAACTGGTGATTTGGGTGGTGACTTTTGTTGCGATGCTGGCACTGACGCTGTTTATCCGTTATTC
Source organism: Raoultella sp. (assembly GCF_039594335.1). Taxonomy (NCBI): domain Bacteria; kingdom Pseudomonadati; phylum Pseudomonadota; class Gammaproteobacteria; order Enterobacterales; family Enterobacteriaceae; genus Klebsiella; species Raoultella sp. The sequence goes on along the minus strand of NZ_JBCNNS010000024.1, from coordinate 13,813 downwards.
ACGCATGGGCCGCGCCTGTCGCGCCTGTGCAGAAGACCTCAAAATGGCGAGTCTGCTCGGTATCAATACCGATCGGGTGATTGCTTTGACGTTTGTTATCGGCGCGGCAATGGCGGCGGTAGCGGGCGTACTTCTGGGCCAGTTCTACGGCGTCATCAACCCGTACATCGGCTTTATGGCCGGGATGAAAGCCTTTACCGCCGCGGTACTGGGTGGTATCGGCAGTATCCCTGGGGCGATGATCGGCGGTCTGATCCTTGGTATTGCCGAAGCGCTCTCGTCTGCCTACCTCAGCACGGAATATAAAGACGTCGTCTCCTTTGCCCTGTTGATTCTGGTGCTGTTGGTGATGCCTACCGGCATTCTGGGTCGTCCGGAGGTCGAGAAAGTATGAAACCGATGCATATTGCTATGTCGCTGCTGTCAGCGGCGATGTTCTTTATCCTGGCTGGCGTGTTTATGGGTGTGCAACTGGAGCTGGACGGCACCAAACTGGTTGTGGATACCGCAGCCGATATCCGCTGGCAGTGGATATTCATCGGCACCGCGGTGGTCTTCTTCTTCCAACTGATGCGTCCGTTGTTCCAGAAAAGCCTGAAAAACGTCTCTGGGCCGAAGTTTATTATGCCGGCTATCGACGGTTCGACGGTCAAGCAGAAGTTGTTCCTGATTGCGCTGCTGGTGATTGCCGTGGCGTGGCCGTTTATGGTTTCACGCGGCACGGTGGATATCGCCACGCTGACCATGATTTACATCATCCTCGGTCTGGGGCTGAACGTCGTCGTGGGGCTCTCCGGCCTGCTGGTGCTGGGCTATGGCGGCTTCTACGCCATCGGCGCCTACACCTTTGCGCTGCTGAACCACTATTATGGTCTTGGCTTCTGGACCTGTCTGCCGCTGGCCGGGTTGGTGTCCGCAGCCGCGGGCTTCCTTCTGGGGTTCCCGGTGCTGCGTCTGCGCGGCGACTATCTGGCCATCGTCACGCTTGGTTTCGGCGAAATCGTCCGTATTTTGCTGCTGAATAACACTGAAATCACCGGCGGCCCCAACGGTATCAGCCAGATTCCTAAACCGACGCTGTTTGGCCTTGAGTTTAGCCGTAGCGCCCGTGAAGGCGGCTGGGATACGTTCAGTAACTTCTTTGGCCTGAAGTACGATCCGGGCGATAGGGTTATTTTCCTCTACCTGGTAGCGCTGCTGCTGGTCGTGCTATCGCTGTTTGTGATTAACCGCCTGCTGCGTATGCCGCTGGGTCGTGCATGGGAAGCGTTGCGTGAAGACGAAATCGCCTGCCGTTCGCTAGGTCTTAGCCCGACGCGCATCAAGCTGACTGCCTTTACCATCAGTGCCGCGTTTGCTGGTTTTGCCGGTACGCTTTTCGCCGCGCGCCAGGGCTTTGTCAGCCCGGAGTCCTTCACCTTTGCCGAGTCGGCTTTCGTGCTGGCGATTGTGGTTCTGGGCGGGATGGGATCGCAGTTTGCGGTAATTCTCGCCGCGGTGCTGCTGGTGGTATCGCGTGAGCTGATGCGTGATTTCAATGAATACAGCATGCTGATGCTGGGTGGATTGATGGTACTGATGATGATCTGGCGTCCGCAGGGTCTGCTGCCGATGACGCGTCCGCAGCTGAAGCTGAAAAAAGGTCAGGCGAAAGGAGAGCAGGCATGAGTCAGCCATTATTATCCGTCAGCGGCCTGATGATGCGCTTTGGCGGCCTGCTGGCGGTCAACAACGTGTCGCTGGAGCTGCGCCCGCAGGAGATCGTGTCGCTGATTGGCCCTAACGGCGCCGGGAAAACGACGGTCTTCAACTGCCTGACCGGTTTTTACAAGCCGACCGGCGGGACCATAAAACTGCGCGACCAGCATCTGGAAGGGCTGCCGGGTCAGCAGATCGCCCAGATGGGCGTTGTCCGGACGTTCCAGCATGTGCGTCTGTTCCGTGAAATGACGGTGATTGAAAATCTGCTGGTGGCGCAACATAAACAGCTGAAAACCGGTGTCTTCTCCGGGTTGCTGAAAACCCCGTCATTCCGCCGTGCGCAGAGCGAGGCGCTGGATCGCGCCGCGACCTGGCTTGAACGCATCGGTCTGCTGGAACATGCGAACCGTCAGGCGAGCAACCTGGCCTATGGCGACCAGCGGCGTCTGGAGATTGCTCGCTGCATGGTCACCCAGCCGGAAATCCTGATGCTGGATGAACCCGCTGCGGGTCTGAACCCGAAAGAGACCAAAGAGCTGGACGAGCTGATCGCCGAGCTGCGCAGTCATCACAACACCACCATCCTGCTGATCGAGCACGATATGAAGCTGGTGATGGGTATTTCCGATCGTATTTATGTGGTAAATCAGGGCACGCCGTTGGCTAACGGTACGCCGGAAGAGATCCGCAATAACCCGGACGTGATCCGCGCATACCTTGGTGAGGCATAAGTATGGAAAAAGTGATGTTATCTTTTGACAACGTAAGCGCCCACTACGGCAAGATTCAGGCGCTGCATAATGTCAGTCTGCATATCAATCAGGGAGAAATTGTGACCCTGATTGGTGCGAACGGTGCGGGGAAAACCACGTTGCTGGGTACTCTGTGCGGCGATCCGCGGGCTTCCAGCGGGAAAGTCGTCTTCGATGGTAAAGATATCACCGACTGGCAGACCGCAAAAATCATGCGTGAAGCGGTGGCGATTGTTCCGGAAGGGCGGCGGGTCTTTTCGCGGATGACGGTTGAAGAGAATCTGGCGATGGGCGGCTTTTTTGCCGATCGAGACCAGTTCCAGACTCGCATTAAGTGGGTCTACGAACTGTTCCCGCGCCTGCTTGAGCGCCGTATTCAGCGTGCGGGCACCATGTCCGGCGGTGAGCAGCAGATGCTGGCGATTGGTCGGGCGCTGATGAGCCAGCCGCGTCTGCTGTTGCTTGATGAGCCCTCTCTGGGACTGGCGCCGATCATCATCCAGCAGATTTTCGACACCATTGAACAGCTGCGTGAGCAGGGGATGACTATCTTCCTTGTCGAGCAGAACGCCAACCAGGCGCTGAAGCTGGCTGACCGCGGCTATGTGCTGGAAAACGGTCACGTCGTGTTGGAAGACACCGGCGATGCGCTGTTGGCTAACGAGGCGGTGCGTAACGCCTATCTGGGCGGGTAATTCATTATTTCTTCCCGGCGGCATTGTGCCTGGCCGGGTGACAAACTACATTCATCACCCGGGCGAGGCGACTGTGCCGACCCCGGGACCCGTTCCGCTCCTTATACGGGTCTCAGTTCCCTCTTTCCTGTCTCCAATCCTTCATTGTCCTGCCATCTCTCTGACGCGTTTTCATCTTTTTTTTGTAATAAAAAAGTTATTTTTCTGTCATTCGAGCATGTCATGTTACCCCCGCGAACATAAAACGCGTGAAATCGCGCATCTGGGACAACAAGAGAGATAACCGATGATATCGTTACGACATACGGCCTTAGGACTGGCGCTCAGCCTGGCATGTGCCGGTCAGGCGCTGGCAGTGACCAATATTCCGTTCTGGCATTCAATGGAAGGGGAGTTGGGTAAAGAAGTTGATTCTCTGGCGCAACGTTTCAACGCGGCCAATCCGGATTATAAAATTACGCCGGTCTACAAGGGTAACTATGAACAGAGCCTGAGTGCCGGCATTGCGGCATTCCGTACCGGTAATGCGCCGGCGATCCTGCAGGTTTATGAAGTGGGTACCGCGACAATGATGGCTTCCAAAGCCATTAAGCCGGTGTATCAGGTGTTCACCGAGGCGGGTATCAAGTTTGATGAGTCGCAGTTCGTCCCGACCGTTTCCGGCTACTACACCGACGCCAAAAGTGGCCATCTGCTCTCCCAGCCATTTAACAGTTCCACGCCGGTGCTGTACTACAACAAAGATGCCTTCAAAAAAGCCGGTTTAGACCCGGAGCAGCCGCCGAAAACATGGCAGCAGCTGGCAGCCTATACCGATAAGCTGAAAGCCGCCGGGATGAAATGCGGTTACGCCAGCGGCTGGCAGGGCTGGATTCAGATTGAAAACTTCAGCGCCTGGCATGGTCTGCCGGTGGCAACCAAAAACAACGGCTTCGACGGTACCGATGCGGTTCTGGAGTTCAACAAGCCGGAGCAGGTCAAGCATATCGATATGCTGGAAGCGATGAACAAGAAGGGCGACTTCAGCTACTTCGGGCGTAAAGATGAGTCTACGGAGAAGTTCTATAATGGGGACTGCGCGATAACCACCGCCTCTTCCGGCTCGCTGGCCGATATTCGCCAGTACGCGAAGTTCAACTATGGCGTGGGGATGATGCCGTACGATGCTGACGTGAAGGGCGCGCCGCAGAACGCGATTATCGGCGGGGCCAGCCTGTGGGTCATGCAGGGTAAAGATAAAGAGACTTACAACGGGGTAGCGAAGTTCCTGGAATTCCTCGCTAAACCGGAAATCGCCGCAGAATGGCATCAGAAAACCGGCTACCTGCCGATCACCACCGCCGCTTATGACCTGACCCGTCAGCAGGGGTTCTACGAGAAGAATCCAGGCGCGGATATCGCCACTCGTCAGATGTTGAACAAGCCGCCGTTGCCATTCACCAAAGGCCTGCGTCTGGGCAATATGCCGCAGATCCGCACCATTGTGGATGAGGAACTGGAAAGCGTGTGGACCGGGAAGAAGACGCCAAAGCAGGCGCTGGATTCAGCGGTTGAACGGGGTAACCAGCTGCTGCGTCGCTTCGAGCAATCAACTAAATCGTAATCGTTGAAATGCCCGGTGGAGATTCGTTCACCGGGTCGGCGACGTGCCATATGTAGGCCGGGTAAGCGAAGCCGCCATCCGGCGATTTCTGGAAAAGAGTCCATTTATGTCATCATCTCGTCCGGTATTCCGCTCGCGCTGGCTGCCTTATGTGCTGGTTGCGCCGCAGCTGATTATCACGATTATTTTCTTTATCTGGCCCGCGGGCGAAGCGCTATGGTATTCGCTACAACGCGTTGATCCTTTTGGGCTTTCCAGCCAGTTCGTGGGTCTGGACAACTTCGTGACCCTGTTCCACGACCCGTACTATCTGGACTCATTCTGGACCACTATCAAGTTCAGTAGCATGGTGACCTTCAGCGGGCTGATTATTTCTCTGTTTTTCGCTGCGCTGGTGGATTATGTCGTGCGCGGCAGCCGCGTTTATCAAACCCTGATGCTGTTGCCCTATGCCGTTGCGCCAGCGGTGGCGGCGGTATTATGGATTTTCCTCTTTAACCCCGGCCGCGGGCTGATAACCCATTTCCTCGGCGAGATGGGCTATGACTGGAATCATGCGCAGAACAGCGGCCAGGCGATGTTCCTGGTGGTCTTTGCCTCGGTGTGGAAGCAGATCAGCTATAACTTTTTGTTTTTCTTCGCCGCATTGCAGTCGATTCCACGCTCGCTGGTCGAAGCTGCCGCCATTGACGGCGCCGGGCCGATTCGCCGTTTCTTTAAACTGGCGCTGCCGTTGATTGCCCCGGTCAGCTTCTTCCTGCTGGTGGTCAACCTGGTCTACGCCTTCTTCGATACCTTCCCGGTGATCGATGCCGCCACCGCCGGTGGACCAGTACAGGCGACCACAACATTGATTTATAAGATCTATCGCGAAGGTTTCGCCGGGCTCGACCTGTCCGCGTCCGCCGCCCAGTCGGTCGTTCTGATGTTGCTGGTGATTGTGCTGACGGTCGTTCAGTTCCGCTACGTCGAAAGTAAGGTGCGCTACCAATGATCGAGAACCGCCGTGGGCTGACGATTTTCAGCCACATCATGCTGATGGTGGGGATCGCCGTCATCCTGTTCCCGCTATATGTCGCGTTTGTCGCCGCGACGCTGGATAACCAAGCCGTTTTTGAGACGCCAATGACGCTGATTCCCGGCGGACATCTGCTGGAAAATATGGTGACCATCTGGACCCAGGGCGTCGGCGTGAACAGCGCGCCATTCTGGCTGATGATGCTGAACAGCTTCATCATGGCCTTCGGTATCACGGCGGGAAAAATCGTGGTCTCGATGCTCTCCGCATTCGCCATTGTCTGGTTCCGTTTTCCGCTGCGTAACCTGTTCTTCTGGATGATTTTTATTACCCTGATGCTGCCGGTTGAGGTCCGTATCTTTCCCACCGTGGAAGTCATCGCCAATCTGAAGATGCTCGACAGCTATGCCGGACTGACGCTGCCGCTGATGGCCTCGGCGACCGCCACTTTCCTGTTTCGCCAGTTCTTTATGACGCTGCCGGATGAGCTGATTGAAGCGGCGCGTATCGACGGCGCCTCACCGATGCGTTTTTTCCGCGACATCGTGCTGCCGCTGTCGAAAACCAATCTTGCTGCCCTGTTTGTTATCACCTTTATCTACGGCTGGAACCAGTATCTGTGGCCGCTGTTGATTATTCAGGACGTGAATCTTGGCACCGCAGTGGCGGGTATCCAAGGCATGATCGCCACCGGAGAGGGCACCACGCAGTGGAATCAGGTGATGGCCGCGATGCTGCTGACGTTGATTCCTCCGGTTGTTATCGTTTTAGCCATGCAGCGTGCGTTTGTGCGTGGTTTAGTGGACAGTGAGAAGTAGGTTGTATCCCTTGATTATTCGTGGCGTCGACGCTGAGCCGAAACCGCGTAATCAAGGCGGAGGATGATGGACATAGTGGGCCTATGTCCAAATCCGACAACGCAGAGTACGCGGTTTCGGCACGCGTCCCGAAGGGCTGGGGCCATTTTTGCCCGGTACCGCGTTACTCGCGTCTTATTTGGGCCCACCAAACTGCGACGCTTGCGCCTTGCCCCGAGCAAAAATAGCCGCCAGCGACGTTCATGAACAATTAAGGGATACAACCTTTTATGGCAGGTTTAAAACTACAGGCTGTAACCAAAAGCTGGGATGGCAAAACCCAGGTGATTCAACCGCTGACGCTGGACGTTGCGGATGGCGAGTTTATTGTCATGGTCGGGCCGTCCGGCTGTGGAAAATCAACGCTGCTGCGTATGGTGGCCGGGCTTGAACGCGTGACCAGCGGCGATATCTGGATTAACCGCCAGCGCGTGACCGAGATGGAACCGAAGGATCGCGGGATCGCGATGGTGTTTCAGAACTACGCGCTTTACCCGCACATGAGCGTGGAAGAGAACATGGCCTGGGGGCTAAAAATACGCGGTATGGGTAAAGGCCTGATCGCCGGGCGGGTGCAGGAAGCGGCGCGTATTCTGGAGCTGGATGGTCTGCTCAAGCGCCGCCCGCGCGAGCTCTCCGGCGGCCAGCGCCAGCGCGTGGCAATGGGCCGCGCCATCGTGCGCGACCCGGCGGTCTTTCTGTTCGATGAACCGCTGTCGAACCTCGATGCCAAGCTGCGCGTCCAGATGCGTCTTGAACTCCAGCAGTTGCATCGTCGTCTGAACACCACCTCGTTGTACGTCACGCATGACCAGGTGGAGGCGATGACGCTTGCCCAGCGGGTGATGGTGATGAACAAAGGCATTGCCGAACAAATTGGCACCCCCGTCGAGGTGTACGAGAAGCCGGCCAGCCGCTTTGTGGCGAGCTTTATTGGCAGCCCGGCGATGAACCTGCTGGACGGGCGCATCAGCGAAGATGGTCGTCGTTTTGAACTGGAGGGCGGTCTGCTTATACCGATGAATGGCGAGCATCGCCGCCATGCCGGGCGTAAGATGACGTTAGGTATCCGCCCGGAGCATTTTGCATTAAGCTCTCAGGCGGAAGGTGGCGTACCGCTGGTGATGGATACGCTGGAAATTTTAGGTGCCGATAACCTTGCCCACGGTCGCTGGGGTGAGCAGAAACTGGTGGTCAGGCTGCCGCATCAGCAGCGTCCGTCAGCAGGCAGCACGCTGTGGCTGCATCTGCCCGAGGATCATCTGCACCTCTTTGATGGTGAAACAGGACAACGCGTATGAGTCACTGGCCTTATCCTCACATCGTCGCCCATCGCGGCGGCGGGAAACTGGCACCGGAAAACACCCTGGCGGCCATCGACGTCGGCGCCCGTTTTGGGCATACAATGATCGAGTTTGACGCCAAGCTGTCGAAAGACGGACAGATTTTTTTGCTGCACGATGACAACCTTGAGCGCACCAGCAACGGCTGGGGCACCGCCGGGGAGCTGGCCTGGAGCGAATTGCTGAAAGCCGATGCCGGCAGCTGGTATAGCCATGAATTCAAAGGCGAGCCGCTGCCGCTGCTGGCCGAGGTTGCTGAACGCTGTCGTCGGCACGGCATGATGGCGAATATTGAGATTAAACCAACGACCGGCACCGGGCCGCTCACCGGGAAAACGGTGGCGCTGGCGGCCCGTGAGCTGTGGCAGGGCATGACGCCGCCGCTGCTCTCATCGTTCGAAATTGACGCGCTGGAGGCGGCACAGCAGGCGGTGCCCGAGCTGCCGCGCGGGCTGCTGCTGGATGAGTGGCGCGAGGACTGGCGCGAACTGACCACGCGCCTGGGGTGTGTTTCGATTCACCTTAACCATAAACTGCTGGATGAGCCGCGAGTGGCAAGCCTGAAAGCCGCGGGTCTGCATATCCTCGTCTATACCGTCAATAAACCCCAGCGAGCGGCTGAGTTGTTGCGTTGGGGCGTGGACTGTATTTGTACCGATGCCATTGATGTCATCGGTCCTGACTTCCAGCCCTGAATCGCCGGCAGGCGGCCGTTATGGCGTCGTCTGCCGTTGCAACATCCCCCCGTTGGTATTCGGCAACATCTGCTGTGACGAATTCAAATTACCGCTCTGGATGACCCGCTGCTGATTGTTGTTGAGCTGCGTCTGGAGATGCTGCTGCTGGGCGCGCGCCTGGTTCTGCATATCCTGCTTCAGCATGCTTTGCTGTTGCTGCTGTTGGATCTGCATCTGATTTTGCATCCGCTGCTGGCTGGGGATGACGTACCCCGGCTGGTTGGGATTGTTGTTGGTGTTGAGTGGCTGCGCCAGTACGCTCAGCGGCAGCAGCGCCGCCAGAAATAGTCGTGCTTTCATGATTCTCTCCTCCCGTGCGTGGGATCACTTAAGTGTACCTCCTTTTCAGCATAACAATGATTTTTTAGGACTTATCAACCAGGCTTAAGCGGGGGAAAAACACTTCAGGAGTAAGACAATGATAAATACGCGTTCATGGTGTCAGGTGGTCATCGCTGCTTTGCTGGTTGGCGGAAGTTTTACCGTCGCGGCAAATCCCACCCCGCCGCCCGTTTCTTATGGTGTAGAAGAAGATGTCTTTCACCCGGTTCGTGCCCGGCAGGGGATGGTTGCCTCGGTGGATGCGATGGCGACCCGCGTCGGGGTGGATATTTTGCGTCAGGGCGGCAACGCCGTCGATGCTGCGGTGGCCGTGGGCTATGCGCTGGCGGTCACCCATCCACAGGCCGGTAATATTGGCGGCGGCGGTTTTATGATGCTGCGCACCAAAGACGGTAAAACCACAGCGATTGATTTTCGCGAAATGGCGCCTGAGCAGGCCACCCGGGATATGTTCCTTGATGATCAGGGCAACCCGGATAGCAAAAAATCACTCACTTCACATCTGGCTTCTGGTACGCCGGGTACCGTGGCGGGCTTCTCATTAGCGTTGGAAAAATACGGCACTATGCCGCTGAACAAGGTGATCCGTCCGGCGATTAAGCTGGCGGAAGAGGGCTTCACGGTGAACGATGCGTTGGCCGACGATCTGAAGACCTACGGGAGTGAAGTCATCCCCAGCCACCCGAACAGTAAAGCCATCTTCTGGAAAAACGGCGAGCCGTTGAAGAAAGGCGACAAGCTGGTGCAAAAACAGCTGGGCAAAAGCCTTGAACTGATCGCCGAGCACGGCCCGGATGCGTTTTATAAAGGGGCGATTGCCGATCAGATTGCCGACGAAATGCACAAAAACGGCGGGCTGATCACCAAAGCCGATCTTGCCGGCTACAAGGCGGTCGAGCGTACACCGATCAGCGGCGAGTATCGTGGTTATCAGGTGTTTTCGATGCCACCGCCTTCGTCCGGAGGGATCCACATCGTACAGATCCTCAATATTCTCGAAAATTTCGACATGCACAAATATGGCTTCGGCAGCGCAGACGCTATGCAGGTGATGGCGGAAGCCGAAAAACATGCCTATGCCGACCGCTCGGAGTATCTCGGCGATCCGGACTTCGTCAACGTGCCGTGGCAGGCGCTGACCAGCAAAGCCTACGCCAAATCGATTGCTGAACAGATTGATATCAACAAAGCCAGGCCTTCGAGCCAGATTCGCCCGGGCAAACTGGCGCCGTATGAAAGTAACCAGACCACCCATTTCTCGGTGGTGGATAAAGAGGGTAACGCGGTGGCGGTGACTTATACGCTGAATACCACCTTCGGGACCGGCATTGTGGCGGGTAGTTCCGGGATCCTGATGAACAACCAGATGGATGACTTCTCGGCGAAACCGGGCGTGCCGAATGTCTACGGACTGGTGGGCGGCGATGCCAACGCCGTTGGGCCGAAAAAGCGTCCGCTGTCGTCGATGTCGCCGACTATCGTGGTGAAAGAGGGAAAAACCTGGCTGGTGACCGGCAGCCCGGGCGGTAGCCGTATCATTACCACCGTACTGCAGATGGTGGTCAACACTATCGATTTCGGTATGAACGTGGCGGAAGCCACCAATGCGCCGCGCTTCCACCATCAGTGGCTGCCGGATGAACTGCGGGTTGAGAAGGGGTTTAGCCCGGATACGCTGAAGTTGCTGGAGCAGAAAGGGCAGAAAGTGGCGCTGAAAGAGGCGATGGGCAGTACCCAGAGCATTATGCTGGGCCCGGACGGGACGCTGTATGGCGCGTCCGATCCGCGCTCGCCGGGTGATTTGACGGCGGGATACTGATTTATTGCCGGGCGGCACGGCATTTGCCCGGCCTGTAAGTCCTCAAGCCCGGTGAGCTTTATGCTACCGGGCAATGCTTAGCGCTTACTTGAGGCGAGCCATAAAATGTGCATCCACATACTCGCCGTTACGCAGGGCGAATCTCTTACCAGTCCCTTCCACAATAAAGCCAAATTTGCGGTAAAGCGCTATCGCGGAGGGGTTATCTGTAAACACGGTTAACTCAATGCGATCGACGCGTAGCCAGTTATCACACAGATTAACCATCTCGCGCATCAGCGCGCTGCCGACGCCACGACCGCGCGCCTGCGCCGCAACGCTCACACCGAAGGTCGCCACGTGGCTGCGACGAGGGCTGGGCTCGACGCTTAGCCTGAGGTGGCCCACCACCTGTTCGTCGATAGTGGCGACCAGATGACGGCTACCGGGTTTCGGTAGCAGGCGTTCCTGCCACATTTCCATCGAGGGATGAGGTAGCTGTAGCGTGTCGTGATAGACCTCCGGGTGGGCCGTCAACTGGCGCAAAGGTTCTGCATCACGCGGTTCAGCGTGGCGTATCACGATGTCACTCATTTCTCTTCTCCTGTGCCGCCGAATTGCGGCTTTGATCCCCTTTATTGGCTTTTTAAACATCCCTGAGTTTAAAAAATGCGTCAACACCTGATTTTTGCAAAAAGAGGTAGACAAGTGCGAATGAGAATGATTATTATTGTCCTGCATTCAGGGAGACCCTTGCGGAAAGCCTGAAAGCACGACATTGCTCACATTGCTTCCAGTATTACTTTAGCCAGCCACGTGCTGGCTTTTTTTTGCTTTTTTGCCGGTCATTTCCACCATCTTGAATGGGTTAAGAGTTAAGTTCGTGCCGGATGCGCTATGGTTAGCCGCAGAAACCTCAACAAAGGACGGCGTTATGACTCTGCACTGCGCATTTATTGGATTTGGCAAAAGCACGACCCGCTACCACCTTCCTTATGTTCTGCACCGCAAAGACCGTTGGCACGTCGCGCATATCTATCGTCGCAGCGCGAAGCCGCAGGAGCAGGCACCGCAGTACTCGCACATCCGCTTCACCCACGATCTGGATGAAGTCCTCAATGACCCACAGGTGAAACTGGTCATTGTCTGTACCCATGCGGATAGCCATTTCGAGTATGCAAAGCGGGCGCTGGAGGCCGGTAAACATGTGCTGGTAGAAAAACCGTTTACCTCGACGCTAGCAGAGGCGAAGGCGCTCTTTGCGCTGGCGAAACGCCGGGGGTTGACGGTGACGCCATACCAGAACCGCCGCTTTGATTCCTGTTTACTGACGATGAAAAAGGTGCTTGAGAGCGGCAAACTGGGCGAGATCGTGGAGGTTGAGAGCCATTTTGACCTCTATCGCCCGGTCGCAGAAACGCAGCCCGGAGTGCCGCAGGATGGCGCATTCTACGGTCTTGGCGTGCATACGCTGGATCAGCTCATCTCGCTGTTTGGCCGCCCGGACCGCGTGGCCTATGACATCCGCAGCCTGCGTAACAAAGCCAATCCGGACGATACGTTTGAAGCCCAGTTGTTCTACGGTGACCTGAAGGCCATTGTCAAAACCAGCCACCTGGTGAAGCTGGCGTACCCGAAGTTTATCGTCCACGGCCATAAAGGCTCCTTTATCAAATATGGTATCGATCAGCAGGAGACCAGCCTGAAAGCCAATATTATGCCGGGTGAGCCAGGATTCGGCGCGGACGATACGTTTGGCCTGCTGGAGTACGTCAATGAGGCGGGTGAAACTGTGCGGGAAGAGATCCCGGTTGAAACCGGCGACTATGGGCGGGTCTATGATGCGCTGTATGAAACCCTCGTTAACGGTCAGCCAAATTACGTCAAGGAATCTGACGTTCTCACGAATATGGAGATCCTCATGCGCGGGTTTGAACAGCCCTCTCCGGCCACGATAAGCCTCGATAAATAAGCTTCCCTGGCTCCTCTGTGGTTGTTCATATTTTTTGAACAGAGGAGTCAATTTTCACCCTCTATGATCGTGAAAGGATTGAGTCCACACTTACTCCATCGAAAACATACGGGGGTGCAACATGATCTACTTACGCAAAGCTAACGAACGCGGTCACGCTAACCACGGCTGGCTGGATTCCTGGCATACATTCTCTTTCGCTAACTATTATGACCCGAACTTTATGGGCTTCTCGGCGCTGCGGGTTATCAATGATGACGTGATTGATGCAGGTCAGGGCTTCGGTACTCATCCGCATAAAGATATGGAAATCCTGACCTACGTGTTGGAAGGGGCGGTTGAGCACCAGGACAGCATGGGTAACAAAGAGCAGGTTCCGGCGGGCGAGTTCCAGATCATGAGCGCAGGTACCGGGATTCGTCACTCCGAATACAACCCAAGCGACACGGAAAAACTGCATCTGTACCAGATCTGGATTATGCCAGAAGAAAACGGCATCACTCCGCGCTACGAACAGCGTCGCTTTGATGCTCTGCAGGGCAAACAGCTGGTGCTGTCGCCGGATGCCCGTGACGGTTCACTGAAAGTGCACCAGGATATGGAACTGTACCGCTGGGCGCTGCTGAAAGATGAACAGTCGGTGCATCAGATTGCCGCGGAACGCCGCGTGTGGATCCAGGTGGTGAAAGGCGAAGTCTCGATTAACGGTACCAAAGCGACCACCAGCGATGGCCTGGCGATTTGGGACGAGCAGGCGATTTCCGTACACGCCGACAGCGATAGCGAGATCCTGTTGTTCGACCTGCCGCCGGTCTGATTCAATTCTGCTGATGTTTAAATAAATTGCGCAACCTTCCCGGATGTTAGGGAAGGTTGCGCTTTGTCCGTGATAAACTGAGAAAATGTTTCCCCGTTGATCACAGTCAGGACGATGAAAAAGAAAAGACCCGTACTTCAGGATGTAGCCGATCTTGTCGGCGTGACCAAAATGACGG
>NZ_JBCNNS010000239.1:0-3913 GCF_039594335.1 Raoultella sp. | reverse complement strand
CCTGGCGGCGGATGGTCGCAACCTGAGCGCCGCGCCGCTTATCGACACCGTCGTGGCCGGGCCGCTGTGCGAATCGGGCGACGTCTTTACTCAGCAGGAAGGGGGCAAGGTAGAGACGCGTTTGCTGCCTGAAGTCGTACCGGGAGATTATCTGGTACTGCATGATACAGGGGCTTACGGTGCGTCAATGTCCTCAAACTACAACAGCCGTCCGCTGCTGCCGGAAGTGCTGTTCGACAACGGTAGCGCACGGCTGATCCGTCGTCGGCAGACGATTCAGGAGCTGCTGGCCTTAGAGCAGTTCTAAAAGTGTGGTCCCGTCGTTACCGACTCCCGCAATACCAGGGTGCCGGTAAACGGTGGGATCGTTTCGATCGGCTTGTCGTTGGCGAGCTTGATCGCCTGATCGATCGCGGTGGTGATCATATTATCGATCGGCAGATAGACCGTCGACAGACCCGGTTCCAGCCATTTTGCGCTCGGGGCATCGTCGAAGCCGAACAGCGAAACGTCCTGCGGGATCCGCAGCCCCGCCTGATGTAGCGCTTTTGAGGCGCCCAGCGCCATATCATCGTTACACGAAAACAGCGCGCTGAACGTTGTTTTCTCGTCAAGCAGCTCGCGGCAGAGTTCATAACCGCGGGTCATCGTCGAATCGCCGTATTTAACTTTCGCCGGATCCCACGCGATACCGTGTTTTTTCAGGGCCTTGCGGTATCCCTGCAGGCGGGCCTTCCCCGTAGGCGTATGCATCGGCACGGTGATGCAGGCGATATCCCGGTGCCCTTGCGTAATCAGATAATTGACCGCCTGAAAGGCCGCATCTTCCTGCTCGAAGAACACGCAGCGCTCCCGCGCCAGGCTGACGTCGCGGTTAATCACCACCAGCGGCGTATCGATGGATTCGATCAGCGACATGATCTTCTTTTCGCTCATGTGGCGGGTATAGAGGATGATTGCGTCGCACTGACGATCGGCGAGCATCTGCACCGCTTCTTCTTCGCGTTCCGGGGCATCGTGGCCGTCAGTGACGATCAGCTGTTTTCCCCACGCTTCTGTCTGGCGCGAAGCTTGTTGTAACAGGCGGCCAAAATAGAAACCATCGAAGGTAGAAACTACCAGTCCGATACTGTTGCTGGTGCGGTTCGCCAACGAACGGGCGAGAAAGTTCGGCCGGTATCCCAGCTCTTCCATCGCTTTAAATACCTGTTGGCGGGTGCTCTCTTTTACCTGACCTGTGCCGTTCAACACGCGGGAAACCGTCGCTTTAGAGACGCCTGCGCGAATTGAGACATCCAGCATTGTAGCCATTCATCGATTCCTGATTTCACGTGATAAGCCCCAGTTTATCACAGACATTCAGGGGGATATGCGCCCAACCGGCCGCAAAGAACTATTGCGATCACGCTTTTTGCAGGAAATATCCGCGAAATGGCGCTTCTACGCGTTAACGTCCTCGCCACCGGCCGCTGCGGGCGCGGTATACTGGCAGCCAGAGTATTTTTCAGCAGGGGATCGGTCATGCATATTCAGCCCTTATACGCCGCGCCGCAGCACGCCGAACAGGTGGCGATGTGGCTCTGGCAGGCCTTTGGCGGCGAAACGCTGCCGCTGCCTTTTTTTGCCACTCTCGTTGCCCACAGCCAGACGCCGGAGGCGCTGCCGCTCACCTTTATCGCCGTCGAGGGCGAGACGCTTTTAGGGACGGTGGGGCTGTGGCGCTGCGATTTAATCAGTCGTCAGGATCTGTTCCCGTGGATGGCGGCACTGTATGTTGCCCCGGATGCGCGCGGACGGGGCATCGCGGGGAAGCTGCAACAGCATACGATCGACTATGCCCGTCGACTTGGGCACCCGCAGCTGTATCTCTACTCCGCCTGCCGTGATTTTTATGAGCGTTTTGGCTGGCAGTATATTGGTGAAGGGCTGGATTACCCGGCCACCCCCGTCAGCCTGTATCGTTACGACTTATCGCTTTCCGATGGCGCCATCACCGAGTGACGGCGAACCAGCGTCGGGCTGAATAAATGGGTGATTTCAGGCGCCGGACGCTGATCCGCCAGCGCCAGCGCCAGTTCGGCGGCCTGGGTTGCCATCGTGACGATGGGGTAACGCACCGTCGTCAGGCGGGGGCGAACATAGCGAGAGATCAGCACATCGTCGAAGCCAATCAGCGAAATCTCGCGCGGGACGTCGATACCATTATCATTCAGGACCCCCATCGCGCCGGCGGCCATCGAGTCGTTATAGCAGGCGACAGCGGTAAAATTCCTGCCGCGCCCCAGCAGTTCGGTGATGGCCTGTTCGCCGCCGCTTTCATCAGGTTCAGCAAACGTCACCAGACGATCGTTGCAGGACAGGCCGCTCTCGGTTAACGCCGCGTAATAGCCTTGCAGGCGATCTTCAGCATCCGAAATCGCATGGTTGGAGCAGAGGTAGCCGATACGGGTATGTCCCTGCTGGATCAAATGACGGGTCGCCAGCCAGGCGCCATAGCGGTCATCCAGAGCGACGCAACGCTGTTCAAAACCCACCAGAATTCGGTTGATCAGCACCATGCCGGGGATCTGTTTCATCAACCCGGCGAGCTCATCGTCAGGGAGCATTTTCGCGTGCACCACCAGCGCTGCGCAGCGATGACGGATAAGCTGCTCAATCGCCTGACGTTCTTTTTTTATGCTGTGATACCCGTTGCCGATCAGCAAAAAGTTACCGGTGTTGTAGGCCACTTGTTCAACGGCTTTGACCATGGCGCCGAAGAAAGGATCGGACACGTCCCCCACCACCAGCCCAACGGTCTCCGTTGACTGCTGCGCCAGCGCGCGTGCGTTCGCATTGGGATGATAATTGAGTGTTTCCATCGCCGCAGTCACCGACTGGCGCGAGGTTTCACTGGCTTTGGGGGAGTTATTGATTACGCGGGATACGGTAGCGACGGAGACTCCTGCGAGTCGGGCTACATCCTTAATTGTCGCCATACCAGACCTTTTATAGGGTAAGCGTTTACATACCGGTTATGTTACGGGAAAGTCTGTCAGATTCAAGGCTGGGGGCGTCTGGCTTTACACAAATGTGATGCAGATTGACCTTCATGGTGAAAAAGTTACACAGCGATAACCACAGGAGCAAAGACGAATGAAACGGCGGTGGGGATATTCACACCTTTGCTTACACTTTGCGATTGGCTGTTGCGAATGTTCGCTGGTTTATCCATTCATTGCATTGATATTCTGGCTCTCCCAGAGGTATTGATAGGTGGAGCTAACGTTACGTTGGCCACTCTAATTACACCAGCCTGCGCAGATGCGCAGGTTTTTTTTTCCCCTCTGCCTGAACATGTCGCGTCTGCGTGCGTGAAACGCCCTCGGTCTCCCGTATCAAATAACCTTCTTTCTGTCGGCCGCTCGCCGCTGTTACAGATAGCGAAAATGGCAACAACTGGTTGCACTTAGGTTTATTCCCTTGCGTTTTATCGCTGGTACGGCAGGGGGGAAAACCTGACAATCAGGGTCCCAGAGGTATTGATAGGTGAGTTTTTAAGTACGCATTTCGTACTGATTATCTTGCACCGGCCTGCGCAGATGCGCAGGTTTTTTTTATGCCAAACATTCCTCCCCGCACTGCTTTCAAATGCCTTCTCGTGTAACCTGCAATGACTTAATCACCGGTCAAATGGAGTTGTTATGCTGTTGGCATTTTTCAGGCTGTTGTTCAAAGGGTTGTATCGGGTCAGATTGACCGGTGACACGCAGCCCTTGCAACAACAGAAAGTCTTGATCACCCCGAATCACGTCTCTTTCCTCGATGGGATCCTGCTCGCCTTATTCCTGCCCGTCCGACCGGTCTTTGCGGTGTACAGTTCTATCAGTCAGCGCTGGTTTATGCGCGTGTTGACGCCTCTGATCGATTTTGT
>NZ_JBCNNS010000238.1:0-3921 GCF_039594335.1 Raoultella sp. | reverse complement strand
AAGCTGGTTCATCAACGTTTCGATGTTGAGCATATTCACCAGTTGCAGCCTGAGCAGGTCGGCGAAGCCATCGAGTACCTTAACGTGCTGGAAGGCGAGTACCTTGGCAAGCAATCTGGCCCACCAGAATTATTGCTGAGTAATGATTACAGTATGGGGTTCTTCAAACCGTATCTTTGGATCATTAAAGAAAAATCAATTCGCGCACCCTGGACTTATCCTGCTGGCTTACTCATCCCCAATGGTGATTACCCTAATCCATGCGGAAGGTTATTAGCCGAACTTGAGCGGAATGGGTTCATCGTTGAAGCTGCCCGTTTTCAGTTACAGGCTTTGCAGCATCATCTTGAGGTGTATTCAACTAAAGTTGAAAAAATCCAGCAAGCTCTTGGGCAATTAACATATCGCTAATCCTATGTTATGTGGTTGAGGCAGCAAGAAGCGCTGCCTCTAAGCCTTAAAAAGGATCACTGTTGTTAGTCCCTGTGTATCGATGAAAGCCCACCTGAGTGGGCTATTTGCCTTTCTTTTCTGCTCGTTTTCTTTGGCGCTCTTCACGCTGCTCCTCGCGTTGCATATCGTCGAACACCTTCATTATCGCTTTCATCATCATGAAATTGACGAAGTGGTGATTAACGCAGCCGTGAATGCGTAACTGCTCGGTGAATTCCTCCGCAGACCGCAGCGCCTCCATCATATTCTTCTCGCCTTTCATGAACTCCGAGAAGTCGCGCCCCGCTCTGGAGGCGCACTCAACGATTCGGTTGTTCATGATCAGGCCGCCGCATACAGCAGTTTCATTTGCCCCTTAACAGGGAACGCAGCCATGCAGCGGGCCTCGAAATCTCGATAATCTGAGCAGCCATTGGCGATGCTTGTGACCGCAATGATCTGCCGCTCTACGAGAGTTAGGGCATCAGGTTTTAAGTGTTGATGAATCTTATCGCCAACTGCCAGCCGGTTTTTCACTTCGGTATAAACCTCTGGTGGCAGAACAGGCCCATACACCCACTTGGCGCTAATCATTCCGAACAGGGCAGGACGACGACCTGGGCGATGACGCGGTAATCCAGACATTTTAAACAGCGCTGCGTAAAATGGGTCGCTGAACCGTTTTTCCCACGGCTGAGATTCGCTAAGCAAGAAAATGGCTTTGATTCTGTCATCATCAATATAATGAACGGCGCCCTGAATAATGGCGTCGATCTGCTCATCGCACCAAATTTCAAAATCAACAGAAAGCCAGCGCGCAAATCGCACGGCCAACTTAGGATGAAGCCATGTTCCGCCGCCGCGGTCTTTACGAGCCCTGCTGGTTTTTACATACGAGATTTTCCCGTATCTACGCCCAAGTGCCTGAATATATGAATCAGTTTCTGGCAAACGAAGGAAATCGTTTGGAGCCTTTGCGAATTTTTCTGCGGCGGTAGTGGCATCGAACCAACCGTCGTCAGAAAAACGCATAGGGTGACCTTCGAACTCAATCGGTATGATATTAGACATATCGGTATTACCTTTTAGTGATGAACCTTGTCTCACAGGAATCCGGCCCACAGAATGGCACCGACAGCCAGCCGGCATCCTCAAGGGTCATCCTGAAAGGTTCTGTGTGAAGTGCGCGTGAGATGCGCGGTGAAATTTGGGTATAAAAAAGCCCCGCGTTGAAGCGAGGCTGGAGACGATTCAATTTTATTCCGATGCTGCGAGCAAAGCGGCCTCTAATCCGGCAAATGGATCGCCGCTGTCGCTTACTTCGTCTTCTTCTGCGCTCCACTGAAGCTGAGCGTCTTCAATGGTAATTGTACCGCCCTGTGCACCGTACATCGCTGAAACCAGCTGAGCATTGAGAATATCGCCACGGATATCACCGATCGGGCTGAGACGGTCGTATTCAGCCCATAACCTGAATTCTCCGACCGTCATAGTCTGTCGCAGTTCGCCTAGCGTGCGGCCCATCCGGAGTGCCAGCGCCATCAGAAACTGCATGCCAGGCATTTTTACTTTGCTTTGGCATCATCCGCGTCACGAATGAGATTAAGCGCCTGTTTCAACAGCCGGGAATGAACAGGCCCGTAAATCGCTTCAACTTGTTCGGTGTCATCGACGGTGAAAACGTACTGCAGGTCAGTATCCAGTAAAATATCAATGAACAGCGTGACGTCTGCCCGCATCGTGCGGAAAGCACGTTCTGAAGGGGTCAGTTCTGGAACCTCTGGCGCTTCCTGTCCTTCCGGTAGTTTGCTGGCGATCCCCTGCCAGCGAATCCAGGCTTCAGCCGACGGTTCGCGAATGATAACTTCTGCGTTATCCCACTCCGGAACGGTGACTGATTTTTTGCGAAAACCCGCCATAGGGGCCAGTGCCAGCGCTTTAAGATTCTGTTTTGCCATTAAGTTTATCGCCGGTTTCCCGGCGCTCCATTAACTGATGGTGACGGTGTGGTCAGCAGAAGTAATAACGGTGCCATCGGCATCAGTAACCACGCAGGAATAAACCCCGGCGTCACCTGATACGGCGCTGGCCTTATTGAAAGTGGCGCTGGTCTGCCCGCTGACAGTTGAGGAACCTTTTTTCCAGACGTAGGTGTAAGGTTCCGTACCGCCCTGGACGACCACACCCATTGTCAGGGCGCTTCCTGCCGCGACTGTCTGGGAAGCCGGAAGGTCTGTAGCGAAAGACAGAATTCCTGGGGCATTAATATTGGATGGTTTGCCTTTCAGGCGCAGTGAGAACGTTGCGGCCACCACACCATTGGTCTGAGAATCCCAGGTGTGCTGACGCACCTCAGAACGCATCAGGAACCCATTTCCAGACGGGAAAATAACCTTAAATCCATAAACGCCATCGTTATCGTATGCTTCACGAAGCGCATCCTGCGCCGGGTTGCGGTAGAAGTTACCGGAGAGGGACATTTCAGATGGCGCCGGAAGCCCGTTGATATTTTCAGTTTCGTCAGAGCATAGCGTCGTCACATCAATATCGTTTTTCTGACCGGCGGTAAAGCTGGCCTGTTTGATAGTGCAACTCAGGTTTAACCAGGTCGCCGTGTCCATTTCTGCCGCAGTGACCGGTACTGAGGTAATCATTACTACCGTTTTTTGGGCGCGTTCAAATAGTGCTGACATTGCAGCCTCCATAAATGAAAAAACCGCCGGCGGCGGTCAGGTTGGATTGGTTTCAGTCAGGCAATGACCGTTAATTCGAGCGTTGCCCGATGCAAGTGGGTTGTAGTGTCGTAGCCGGGGATTTTGGTCACTTCGGTAGGTGAAAGCACTTCCAGCCGGGAAAGGGCCTCAAGCCGTAACGCCCTGGCCTCATCGTTAGTTTCTGCCCACACGTCTACCTGAATGTGCAGCGTCGATTCGGCCTGCCCACAGAACACATCCCCTGCAACATCAGTCGGTATCGAGAAAATAATGTAAGGAGCGGCCACTGCGGGTAAATCGTCGCTGCCAAGCGGTACCACATACGGGTAAACCCTCCCGTCTGCCAGCGGAGCCAACAGGGTATAGATATCATCCTCTGTCATTTGGCCAGCACCTCATCAATCGCCGTATTCATTCGGTTAATTGCAACCTGGGCGGCCTCCTCGATGCGGGTATCGAACGCAGGACGGACAAAAGGATGTGCCGGGGCGGTAGCAGTCCCAAGCTCAACAAAGCGCCAGTAAAAAGCATTTCGCCTGTTGCTGGCCTTCATGGTGTTGTCGCTATTCCCCGTTCGCGGGTTAACACCACGAATATGCACGCCGGATGAGATTTCCCCGCGGCGAGGGCTTTTCTGTGTGACTACCACAACGTTTTTCTTCAGTTTCCCGGTTTTCTCAGGAGCACGAGCTATTACCTCCTGGCGTAGCACTTCGGCACCGGCGCGGGTCGAATCCCGGAGGACTTTATTGTTTTCGGCTTTGCTGAGGGTTTG
>NZ_JBCNNS010000237.1:0-3950 GCF_039594335.1 Raoultella sp. | reverse complement strand
CAGCCGGCGCTGGTGGTGAAAAACTTCATTGAAGCGAATCCGACGTTGCCGCCGGCGCGCACCCTGAAATCGCGTTTTGTTAACGAGCTGGCGCGGCGTACCGACTGGAGTGGACTGCTGGCGTTCAGCCCGGAAAAACCCGCCAGCACCGAAGCGCAATGTAATTACTACTACGCGAAGCTCAGCGTGGGCCAGGCGCAGGAAGCCTGGGACGGCGCGAAAACGCTGTGGCTGACCGGCAAAAGCCAGCCTAATGCCTGCGACGCGCTGTTTAGCGCCTGGCGCGATTCCGGAAAGCAAGATCCCTTAGCCTACCTTGAGCGTATTCGCCTGGCCATGAAGGCGGGCAATACCGGTTTGGTCAGCGTGTTGGCCCAGCAGATGCCGCCTGAATATCAGACGATTTCGTCAGCGGTTGTGGCGCTGGCAAACGATCCGAATACCGTCATGACCTTTGCCCGCACCACCGGCGCGACGGATTTTACCCGCCAGATGGCGGCGGTCGCCTTCGCCAGCGTGGCGCGCCAGGATGTCGAAAACGCCCGGCTGATGATTCCGTCGTTGGTGCAGGCACAGAAGCTGAATGAAGACCAAACCCAGGAGCTGCGGGATATTGTTGCCTGGCGCCTGATGGGCAACGATGTGACCGAAGAGCAGGCCATCTGGCGCGATGACGCGATTATGCGTTCGCAATCCACCGCGTTAGTGGAGCGCCGGGTGAGAATGGCCCTGGGCGCCGGGGACCGTCACGGGTTGAATACCTGGCTGGCTCGCCTGCCGATGGAAGCGAAAGAGAAAGATGAGTGGCGCTACTGGCAGGCGGATCTGCTGCTGGAGCGCGGGCGCGATGATGAAGCGAAAGCGATACTCCGTTCGTTGATGCAGCAGCGCGGTTTCTACCCGATGATTGCTGCCCAGCGTCTGGGAGAGGATTTCACCTTCCGGATCGATAAAGCGCCAGAGAATCTCGATCCTGCGCTGACCTCCGGGCCGGAAATGGCCCGGGTACGCGAGTTGATGTACTGGAATATGGACAACACCGCCCGCAGCGAATGGGCAAATCTGGTGACCAGCCGGACGAAAGATCAGCAGGCGCAGCTGGCGCGCTATGCATTCAACCAGCACTGGTGGGATCTCAGCGTTCAGGCGACCATTGCCGGGAAGCTGTGGGATCAGCTGGAGGAACGTTTTCCGCTGGCCTACAACGATCTCTTCGCGCGTTATATCAGCGGTAAAGCTATCCCGCAGAGCTATGCGATGGCGATTGCTCGCCAGGAGAGTGCATGGAACCCGAAAGTCCGTTCTCCGGTTGGTGCCAGTGGCCTGATGCAAATCATGCCGGGAACGGCGACCCATACGGTGAGTATGTTCAGTATCCCCGGCTACAGCAGCCCGTCGCAGCTGCTGGATCCCGAGACCAATATCAATATCGGCACCAGCTATCTGCAGTATGTTTATCAGCAGTTTGGCAATAACCGCATCTATGCCTCCGCGGCCTACAACGCTGGCCCGGGGCGGGTTAGAACCTGGCAGGGCAATAGCGCCGGGCGAATTGATGCGGTGGCGTTTATCGAGAGTATTCCGTTCTCGGAAACGCGGGGTTACGTGAAGAACGTGCTCTCCTACGATGCCTATTACCGTTTCTTTATGGGGCAGAAAGCACCTATGCTCAGCGATGCGGAGTGGCAACAGCGTTACTAATACCCGGCCGTGACAAAACGGGCTGAACGCCGTGTTGTTACCTGAAAACCATAGAGTATTGACCGGAGTATGTTATGCTTTGTACTCGTTGATGAGTACACTCGACAGGCGACCCTGGTCGCCTGTCTCAACATGGTGGCGTAACATGACCCAACAATCCCCTTATTCAGCGGCTGTAGCTGAACAGCGTCATCAGGAATGGCTTCACTTTGTGGCGTTACTCCAGCAGGCGTACGCTGACGATCTGCATCTGCCATTGCTGCAATTAATGCTGACGCCCGACGAACGCGAGGCGCTGGGCACGCGCGTACGGATCATTGAAGAGTTGCTGCGTGGCGCGATGAGCCAGCGCGAGCTGAAAAACGAGCTCGGTGCCGGGATTGCCACCATTACCCGTGGTTCCAACAGTCTGAAATCAGCGCCACCCGAGCTGCGACAGTGGCTGGAGCAGGCGCTGCTTAACGGTAAATAAGGTTATGGAACGGGCTTAATGCCAGTACCACCGCCTGGTGGTAGACGCTGCTGCGCGTAAGCTTCCCGGCGGTAAAGACGCCGATAGCCCCTTCTTTACGACCAATTTCATCGATGCCGGTATGCTGCGACATCACCGGCCCTAATGCTTCGCCGGCATGCACTTTTTCCAGAATCACCGCCGGCAGCGGCAGCGTCGCCGAGCGTGCTTCGCCGCGCTGATGACGATCCTCAATCACTACCCAGCTAAAGGTGCTGCCGTCGTCGATCCCGGCTTCAATGGCGACCCAGAAGTCGGCATTTGGCAGCACGGCGCGCGCATTAGCGACCCTGTTTCGTGCGCCAGCGCGCGTTTCCTCGTTACCAAACGGCTGTTCCGGCACGCCACTCTCGACGGAAACAGACTCAATGTGGCAGGATCCTTCGCCGAAGATCTCGTTAAAAGCCTGTAGAATTGCCTGAATTTTGGCGGGATTAGTGGTAGCTGAGACAACATGGTGCATAATCAAACAACTCAGAATAAATTTACGTCATCGCAGTATACTCCAAATCGTTTTCGTTGCAGCGCGCGACGCTGGCAACCGAAATTGTGAAGAGCACAGAACGGAAAAATAGCATGTTACAGGTACACCTTGTTCGCCATGGCGAAACGCAGTGGAACGCCGAGCGGCGCATTCAGGGCCAGTCAGACAGCCCGTTAACTCCTCACGGCGAGCGCCAGGCCTGGCAGGTCGGCGAACGCGCCAGAACGCTGGGCATTACGCATATCATCGCCAGCGATTTGGGGCGTACGTGCCGGACGGCAGAGATTATCGCGGAAGCCTGCGGTTGCGATGTCATTCTTGATTCACGGCTGCGTGAGCTGGATATGGGGGTTCTTGAGAAACGCCACATTGACTCGTTGAGCGAGGAGGAAGAAGAGTGGCGTCGCCGGTTGGTTGACGGGACGCCGGACGGCCGTATCCCACAGGGGGAATCGATGCTGGAACTGAGCGAGCGTATGCACGCGGCGCTGGCGTCCTGCCTGGAACTGCCAGCCGGAAGCCGGCCACTGCTGGTCAGCCACGGTATTGCGCTGGGCTGTCTGGTCAGTACGATTCTGGGGCTGCCGGCACACGCGGAGCGCCGTCTGCGTCTGCGTAACTGCTCAATTTCTCGCGTTGATTATCAGCAAAGTCTGTGGCTGGCATCGGGCTGGGTCGTGGAAACCGCGGGGGATGTGTCACATCTTGACGCCCCCGCGCTGGATGAACTGCAGCGTTAACGACGAATCGGGATCAGGTATTCGCAACGTAGCTGAATCGGCGTTGCTTGATCCCGGCTCTCATCCTCAGGGAAGAAGCGTTCGATATCCAGGCCTTTGCGGCGGGTAAGGTTCAGCATGGGCATGCAGGTGCCATACACCGTCAGAATAAATTCTTGCAGTCCGTTTCCTGACCCTTCATAAGTGAACATCACATACTCGCCGCCTTCCAGAATGATCGGATGGGAGTTCTGCAGGTGGCCGTTGGCCATCTCTGGCATCAGCGCAGTGGTGTAGAAGACTTCTTGCTCGTCATCTTTCTCGAGACTCGGACGCGGTTCGTGCAGGCCGTACAGCGTGGGCGGAATCGACGGTGAATTGCCGAGGAAATCACGCCAGAACTGAACGCGCATCTGGTTGCGGAAGTCGGAGATTTCCTCCAGCTTGCAAGTGTAGCTCTGGGTGATGCCGATCAGCTGGGTATTGCTCAGGGTGACGAACTCATGCTGTGGCATCGTGAATTCCCCCAGGCGCA
>NZ_JBCNNS010000236.1:0-3882 GCF_039594335.1 Raoultella sp. | reverse complement strand
CGGGACAGCTCATCGTTCATCAGCGCAATGATTATTACAATTATCAATGTGATGATGTCAAACAGCTGTATATCATTCCGCATAGTGCGAAAATCAAAACGCTATTTAGTGGTCAACTGACCAGCCCAATCGTCACACTGGATAATCACCCTTTAGCGTTATTTTTAAAAACGCATATGTTACTGCTGGACGCGCAATCGGCAAGTTTATCCGTACCGGAAATCGCGGTTATCGTCGATGGCCTACATCATATCGCGCTGCAGGTTCTGGCCGATGTGGCGCAGGAGAAAGGGCTGCGATCGTCAGGAAAACTCGCCCACCTGGTGAACAGCGCGAAATCCTTTATTGAGCTTAATTATCATCGACATGACCTAACTCCTGACCTGCTTTGCCGGATGCTGTGCTGCTCAAGATCCAGCCTCGATCGGGCTTTTCAGCAACAGAGGACTTCAGTGATGGCGGTGATTAAAGAGATACGCCTGGAGGCGGCCCGGCAACTGCTGGAAACCGATCCCCGGCTGCGGGTCGAACAGGTATCCTGGCGCTGTGGTTTTGTCAGCCACCCGTTATTCAGCAAAAGTTTTCGCGAAAAATACCACTCCACGCCGAAAGCCTGGCGTGACAACCATTACACCTAAAGTGACGACCAGGCCGTTGACGGATATTAGCGATGACGGAAAGATTTAAAGCGCATCGCTCTGCGTTCTTTTATATAACTCAATAAACAATAGATCGATAATCCCAGCAATGAAATCGCGACGATAATTAAAAACAGAGCACTAATGTTCATTTTGGTCTTCTCTTTAACATTTTTTAGCAGGTTTTATGATAATGATTATCAAGACCGCGAACAGCACGCCGGGCCTCAAGTCTGTTTTCTGCCCCTCATTTCGCTTCTGCGCTCTTCGGTCTGCAACATGTTGATCTTCTTCGCTCAGGAGCGCAGCATGGAAGCGCAAACTTAACAAAACAACAACACAACCGAATAAGTCACAGGAGCGTATCAGTGCAAACCGGATATCGTTTTCAGGCGACGGATCTGCATCAGTTCGTCAACACTCTCTTCATTGAGCTTGGCAGTTCTCCCACCGAAGCTTCCCTTGTCGCCGATCATCTGGTGGCCGCGAATCTCGCCGGCCACGACTCACACGGTGTAGGGATGATCCCGAGTTACGTGCGTTCTCATGCTCAGGGCCATTTGCAGCTTAATCGTCATGCCAAAGTGATGAAGGATGCCGGCGCAGTACTGACACTTGACGGCAACGCGGGCTTTGGCCAGGTAGTGGCCCATGAAGCGATGCAGAAAGGGATTGAGAAAGCCCGGCAACACGGTATGGCTGCTATCGCCTTGCGCAATGCGCATCACATCGGACGCATTGGCTACTGGGCCGAGCAATGCGCGGCGGCAGGTTTCATCTCGATCCACTTCGTCAGCGTCGTGGGCGACCCGATGGTCGCTCCGTTTCGCGGCAAAGACAGCCGCTTCGGCACCAATCCGCTGTGCGTTATCTTCCCGCGAGAAGGGCAGCCTCCGCTGCTGCTCGACTACGCCACCAGCGCGATTGCCTTTGGCAAAACGCGCGTCGCCTGGCATAAAGGCGAAGCCGTTCCGGCCGGTTCGCTGATTGACGCCCGAGGCGAACCGACCACCGACCCTGCGGTAATGCAGACCTCGCCATTAGGCGCCCTGCTCACCTTTGCCCAGCATAAAGGCTACGCCCTCGCCACGCTATGTGAAATCCTCGGCGGCGCCGTCTCCGGCGGCCAGACGACCCACCAGCAGAGCCTACAGACCTGCGTCGACGCCATCTTCAACTGCATGACCACCCTTATCCTCGACCCGAAAGCCTTCGACGCGCCGGACATGCAGCGCGAGGCGGAAGCCTTCATCGACTGGTGTAAACAGTCGCCTCATGACGCGCACGCGCCGATTCTGGTGCCGGGAGAGTGGGAAGAGGCCAATCGTCAGGCGCGTCTGGCACAGGGCATTCCGTTGGATGCTGGCAGTTGGCAGGCCATCTGTGAAGCGGCACTGGAAGCCGGATTGTCCCCGGAGAGACTGGCGCAGTTCCAGCAAAAAATGCGCTAACCTATTGCAGAACGCCCTCCCCTGGCGTTCTACTATGTCATCGTCATTAGTGACGACATCACGACGACACCTCCGCCAGACGAATTAATTCCCTTACATATCAATCAATTAATATTGGCACAACTTCTGCATACCGCTCCTGCCTTCCGTTTGCATCGCGGCGAAAGGTTTCCATGACGATGGCGGGCCGGGCCCGGCCTGACCATTGATCTTCATTCACTGTTAACAGGTCTGTTACTGATGAAAAAAATCACAAGCGTTTGCCCTTATTGCGGGGCGGGCTGCAAACTCAAACTGGTTGTCGAAAACAATAAAATTATCCGTGCGGAAGCCGCCGATGGAGTGACCAATCAGAATCAGCTGTGCCTCAAAGGGTATTACGGATGGGATTTTCTGAATGATACTCAACTGCTCACCCCGCGCCTGAAGCAGCCGATGATTCGCTACCAGAAAGGGGGAAAACTCACCCCGGTCAGCTGGGACGAGGCGATTCGCTATACGGCCAAAAAACTCCGGGAGATCAAAGAACAGTACGGCCCGCGCGCGATTATGACCACCGGCTCATCTCGCGGTACCGGGAATGAAACCAACTATGTCATGCAGAAATTCGCCCGGGCGGTGTTAAACACCAATAACGTCGACTGTTGCGCCCGTGTATGTCACGGTCCATCGGTGGCGGGACTACAGGTGGCGCTGGGTAACGGCGCAATGAGTAACTCCATCAGCGATATTGAACACTCAAAATGTCTGTTGGTCTTTGGCTACAACTGTGCCGATTCCCACCCTATCGTCGCCCGTCGGGTGATTAAAGCGCGCGAAAACGGCGCAAAAATCATCGTCTGCGACCCGCGGCGAATTGAAACCGCCCGCATTGCCGATCGCCACCTGCAGCTCAACAACGGCAGTAATATGGCGCTGGTCAACGCCTTCGGCCACGTTCTGCTGGAAGAAGAACTCTATAACCATGATTACGTCGAACGCTTTACCGAAGGGCTGGAAGCCTACCGTGAGACGGTGAAAGCATACTCGCCTGAAGCGGTGGAGGCGGTCACCGGCGTTCCGGCGCAAGAAGTGCGTCAGGCGATGAGAATGTTTGCCGCCGCGCCGTCGGCCACGATCATGTGGGGTATGGGCGTCACACAGTTTGGCCAGGCGGTTGACGTGGTGAAAGGCCTGGCCAGTCTGGCTCTGCTGACCGGTAACCTTGGCCGGGAACATGTCGGCGTCGGCCCGGTACGCGGGCAGAACAATGTCCAGGGGGCCTGCGACATGGGTGTGCTGCCGAATCTGTTCCCTGGCTATCAGGAGGTGACCGATCCCAACGTACGCGCCAAGTTTGCCGCAGCCTGGGGAATTGACCCGGCCATTATGGATGACAAAATCGGGACCCGTATTACTGAAGTTCCGCATAAAGCGCTGACCGGGGAGATCAAAGCCTACTACATCATGGGAGAAGACCCGCTGCAGACCGAAGCCGATCTGGGGCTGGTGCGCAAGGGTATCGAGGCGCTGGACTTTGTCGTGGTGCAGGATATTTTCATGACCAAAACCGCCGAAATAGCCGATGTGCTGTTACCGGCAACCTCCTGGGGCGAACACGGCGGCGTCTTCACCTGTGCCGATCGCGGTTTCCAGCGCTTCGAAAAAGCCATCCCGGCACCGGGCAACGTCAAACGTGACTGGGAGATCATCAGCCTGCTGGCCAGCGAAATGGGCTATCCGATGCATTACGACGATAACCAGCAAATCTGGGACGAAATGCGCGAACTGTGCCCGCTGTTCTATGGCGTCAC
>NZ_JBCNNS010000235.1:0-4011 GCF_039594335.1 Raoultella sp. | reverse complement strand
GTACCAGGACAAGGTAGCCAAAGAGGAAGAAGAGAGACAAATACAGCCCGGACTGGAAGGGGAGTGTTTAAGCCCCCTTTTAGGGGGCTGTGTCAAAGCCACCTGCTACGCAGGTGGATTATTTACTTCGCCCCATAGGGGCGTACCAAAATCCTTAAAAAAAGTCTCTGCCAGTTCTGTAAGATTTAAATCCAATGACAATAAGGCAGAACCAAAACCTGTTGCTGACCACGCCCACAGGACGTGGTTTTCAGTTATCAATAAAAATGGGGGCACTCGCCCCCATTTCACTGCCTCCGTCAATGTGACTCAAGCCCGAATTGTATCGTCGCCGAAACCAATCCATTTATAGGTCGTTAACGCTTCCAGGCCCATCGGGCCGCGCGCATGCAGCTTCTGGGTACTGACCGCTACTTCTGCGCCAAGGCCAAACTGGCCGCCGTCGGTAAAGCGGGTAGAGGCGTTAATGTAGACCGCCGAGGAATCCACTTCGTTGATAAAACGGTTGGCATTGCTCAACGTGCGGGTCAGGATGGCATCAGAATGCTGGGTACCGTGTTCGCGGATATGCGCGATGGCCTCGTCGAGGCCGGCGACCACTTTGACATTCAGATCCAGCGACAGATACTCATCGTTGTACTGTGCCGCCTTCACCGGCTCGACATTGGCCGGGCCGTTTTGCAATACCGGCAGGGTGGCGGCATCAGCATGCAGCGTCACGCCGCTTTCCGCCATCTGGGTGCTCAGGGCTGGCAGGAAACGGTCGGCAATATGCTCATTCACCAGCAAGGTTTCTACCGAGTTACACGCGCTTGGGCGCTGAACTTTGGCATTGACGATAATCTTCAGCGCTTCAGCAATATCGGCAGAATCATCAATATAGATATGACACACACCAATCCCGCCGGTGATTACCGGAATCGTGGACTGCTCTCGGCACAGCTTGTGCAGACCGGCGCCACCGCGAGGGATCAGCATATCGATATACTTATCCATCTTCAGCATCTCGCCAACCAGCGCGCGATCCGGATTCTCAATCGCCTGGACCGTCGCGGCCGGCAGCCCGCACTCCTCCAGCGCCCGCTGAATGACTTTCACCGTGGCGGAATTGGTGCGCCAGGTCTCTTTCCCGCCACGCAGAATCGCGGCATTGCCGGTCTTCAGGCATAGGGAAGCAACATCGACGGTGACGTTAGGACGGGCTTCATAAATCACCCCCACCACGCCCAGCGGCACGCGGCGGCGTTCGATGCGCAGGCCGCTGTCAAGCAGACCGCCGTCGATCACCTGACCGACCGGATCGGCCAGATTGCACACCTGGCGAACATCGTTGGCAATGCCGCTCAAACGCGCCGGGTTAAGTGCCAGACGGTCAAGCAGCGCCTCGCTCAAGCCATTGGCGCGCGCTTCCTTCAGGTCTTCAGCGTTCGCGCGCAGAATCTCTTCACTCTGCGCTTCGAGATAATCGGCGATCTTTTCCAGCACCTGATTTTTTTCACGACTGGAGAGTTGCGCGAGTTTGTAAGAGGCCGCCTTGGCAGCAATGCCCATTTGTTCCAGCATTTTCAGCTCCTTAACGGATAATCATATCGTCGCGGTGGACGGCAACCGGGCCGTATTCGTAGCCCAGAATGGCATCAATCTGCTGCGAGTGCTGGCCAGCAATCAGGCGCAGCGCATCGCTGTTGTAGCGGCTGACGCCATGGGCAATATCACGTCCTTCGCTATTGCGGATGCGGATAACTTCACCGCGGGAAAAGTTACCCGTGACGGTTTTGATGCCTTTTGGCAACAAGGAGCTACCGCGTTCCAGAATCGCCTGGGTGGCGCCAGCATCAACGCTGATTTCGCCTGCTGGCGGGGCGCCGAAGATCCAGCGCTTGCGGTTCTCCAGTGGCGATTCCTGTGCGTGGAAACGGGTACCGACCGATACGTTCTCCATCACATCGGCAATCACGCCGGGACGGTTGCCGGCGGCAATAATGGTGTCGATACCTGCGCGGCAGGCGACATCGGCAGCCTGCAACTTGGTTCCCATACCGCCGGTGCCCAGGCCGGAAACGCTATCGCCAGCGATGGCGCGCAGGGCGTCATCAATGCCATAGACATCTTTGATCAATTCCGCCTGCGGGTTATTGCGCGGATCGGCAGTAAACAAACCCGGCTGGTCGGTCAGCAGCAGTAGTTTATCGGCGCCGGCAAGGATTGCCGCCAGCGCGGAGAGGTTGTCGTTATCGCCGACTTTAATCTCGGCGGTCGCCACGGCGTCATTTTCGTTAATGACCGGCACGATGTTGTTATCCAGCAGTGCGCGCAGGGTATCGCGGGCATTGAGGAAACGCTCGCGGTCTTCCATATCCGCACGGGTCAGCAGCATCTGGCCAACGTGAATACCATAAATGGAAAACAGCTGTTCCCACAGCTGGATCAGACGGCTCTGTCCTACCGCAGCCAGAAGTTGTTTCGACGCAATGGTCGCGGGCAGTTCCGGGTAGCCAAGGTGCTCACGCCCGGCGGCAATAGCCCCGGAGGTCACAATGACAATTCGGTGGCCCATGGCGTGCAGCTGTGCGCATTGACGCACTAATTCGACGATATGGGCGCGGTTCAGGCGACGGGATCCGCCCGTTAAAACACTGGTGCCCAGTTTTACCACCAGCGTCTGGCTATCACTCATGATTCTCTGCCGTTCAAAAGGAATATCGATATCGAGCTGATGTTGTAACAGGACTCAGGCCGCTTGCCAACACCTGGCGTATTGAGGGAGCCACTTTATTGCGCGAAATCGGCCATTGTGGAGGGAGACGATGACAAATTTATGACGGAAACATCTAAACACTCTTTTTTATAAAAAGTTCCACATTGTCATAAATTTTTAATACTGGAGCGTTAAAAAACCTCCTGTTTTTCACGGGGCCTTCGCCCGGAATTGATTAGCGCGTATATAAATAAATCACCAGGACTGAATAATGAAAAAGAGCTCACTGGCATTAATGATGATGGGTCTTGTCGCTTCTTCAGCTACCCAGGCAGCAGAAGTTTATAATAAAAACGGCAACAAACTGGACGTGTACGGCAAAGTCAGAGCGATGCACTACATCAGCGACTATACCGGTAAAGATGGCGACCAGACCTATGTACGTTTCGGCATCAAAGGTGAAACGCAGATTAACGACCTGCTGACCGGCTATGGTCGTTGGGAATCTGAATTCTCCGGCAACAAAACGGAAAGCGACTCCACCCAGAAAACCCGTCTGGCGTTTGCCGGTCTGAAATTGAAAAACTACGGTTCTTTCGATTACGGTCGTAACCTCGGTGCTCTGTATGACGTTGAAGCCTGGACCGATATGTTCCCGGAATTCGGCGGCGACTCTTCCGCACAGACTGATAACTTCATGACCAAGCGTGCCAATGGTCTGGCGACCTACCGTAACACCGATTTCTTCGGCGCGGTTGATGGCCTGGATATGACCCTGCAGTATCAGGGTAAAAACGAAGGCGGCCGTGACGTTAAGAAACAAAACGGTGACGGTTTTGGTTCCTCGTTAAGCTATGACTTCGGTGGCAGCGACTTCGCCGTCAGCGCGGCGTATACCAACTCTGACCGCACGAATGCACAGAACCTGCTGTCCCGCGGCGTGGGTAAAAAAGCAGAAGCCTGGGCAACCGGTCTGAAATATGACGCCAACAATATCTACCTGGCAACCATGTATTCCGAAACCCGCAACATGACTCCAATCAGCGGCGGTTTTGCCAACAAGGCACAGAACTTTGAAGCGGTTGCTCAGTACCAGTTCGACTTCGGTCTGCGTCCGTCTCTGGGCTATGTGCTGTCAAAAGGCAAAGATATCGAAGGCGTGGGGAGCGAAGACCTGGTCAACTATATTGATGTTGGCCTGACCTACTACTTCAATAAAAACATGAACGCCTTCGTAGATTATAAAATCAACCAGCTGAAGAGCGATAATAAACTCGCTATCAACGATGATGACATCGTGGCCTTGGGTATGA
>NZ_JBCNNS010000234.1:0-4033 GCF_039594335.1 Raoultella sp. | reverse complement strand
ACCCATAATTTCCACCGGACATTGCCGGCTATCGGCATCTTTATTAAACGTAAGGCCAATTCATGAAAATCAAAACTCGCTTCGCGCCAAGCCCAACAGGCTATCTGCACGTTGGCGGTGCGCGTACTGCTCTCTATTCCTGGCTTTTTGCTCGTAACCACGGCGGTGAGTTTGTGCTGCGTATTGAAGACACCGATCTCGAACGCTCCACCCCGGAAGCAATTGAAGCCATCATGGATGGCATGAACTGGCTGAATCTGCAATGGGATGAGGGCCCTTATTACCAGACC
This sequence comes from Raoultella sp., assembly GCF_039594335.1. Lineage (NCBI taxonomy): Bacteria > Pseudomonadati > Pseudomonadota > Gammaproteobacteria > Enterobacterales > Enterobacteriaceae > Klebsiella > Raoultella sp. The sequence continues at coordinate 3,743 of NZ_JBCNNS010000234.1, read as the reverse complement.
AAACGTTTCGACCGTTATAACAACGTGATCGATGAGATGCTGGAAGCTGGCACCGCTTATAAATGTTATTGCTCGAAAGAGCGTCTGGAAGCGCTGCGCGAAGAGCAAATGGCGAACGGTGAGAAGCCGCGTTACGATGGCCGCTGCCGCCATAGCCACGAGCATCATGCCGACGATGAGCCGTGCGTGGTGCGTTTTGCCAACCCGCAGGAAGGGTCGGTAATCTTTGACGATCAGATCCGCGGACCTATCGAGTTCAGCAACCAGGAGCTGGACGATCTGATCATTCGTCGTACCGATGGTTCCCCGACCTATAACTTCTGCGTGGTGGTAGATGACTGGGATATGGCGATCACCCATGTGATCCGTGGTGAAGATCATATCAACAACACACCGCGCCAGATCAACATCCTCAAAGCGCTGAATGCGCCGGTGCCGGTTTACGCCCACGTGTCGATGATCAACGGCGATGACGGTAAAAAACTGTCCAAACGCCACGGTGCGGTGAGCGTGATGCAGTATCGTGACGATGGCTACCTGCCGGAAGCGCTGCTTAACTATCTGGTACGTCTGGGGTGGTCCCATGGCGATCAGGAGATCTTCACCCGCGAAGAGATGATCGAGTTCTTTTCGCTGGGGGCGGTCAGCAAATCCGCGAGTGCGTTCAACACCGACAAACTGCTGTGGCTGAACCATCACTACATCAATACGCTGCCGGCGGAATACGTGGCGACGCATCTGCAGTGGCACATCGAGCAGGAAAATATCGATACCCGTAATGGCCCACAGCTGGCCGAGCTGGTGAAACTGCTGGGCGAGCGTTGCAAAACGCTGAAAGAGATTGCTCAGAGCTGCCGCTACTTCTATGAAGAGTTCGCTGAGTTCGACGCCGATGCGGCGAAGAAACATCTGCGTCCGGTGGCGCGTCAGCCGCTGGAAGTGGTTCGCGACAAGCTGGCGGCGATCGGCGACTGGACAGCGGAAAACGTCCACCATGCAATTCAGGCAACCGCTGATGAGCTGGAAGTCGGCATGGGTAAAGTCGGCATGCCGCTGCGCGTGGCGGTTACCGGGGCAGGGCAGTCTCCTGCGCTTGACGTCACCGTCCACGCTATCGGTAAATCCCGTAGCGTTGAGCGTATCAACAAAGCGCTGGCTTTTATCGCTGAACGTGAAGGTCAGGCGTCCTGATTGGGACGTGGATGAAACAACGGCAGGGTTACCCCTGCCGTTTTTTTTGTCTGTTACACCGGGCTGGCGATGCCGAGGCGGGCAAGAAAGCCGCTAATCCCTTCCCGGGCCAGCAGATCGCGAAGCTGTAGCTGTTCGGCCGGAGTCATCAGTTGCAGGGTTTCCGTGATTTGCCGCCAGACCACGTCAGCCTCATTGACCAGATAAGCGCCGGGCGATTCCGCCAAATGATTGTCGGTAAACAGATGGCGCCTGGCAGGCGCATTGGTCAGAAATTCGAGCACCGGTTTGTCGATGACCACCAGTCGCGCGCGTCCTCCTTTGACGCCGGGTATCGCTTCCGTGCGCCATTTTTGCTGGCGAACCCAGCGATTGATCGTTTGTCTGGCCAGTCCCAGGCAGTCGGCGAGCTCTGCGGGTGTCATTTTATCTTTCAGTTTCATCATGCTTTACCGATCGCGGATCCCTAACCGAAGCAGTAACCCGGTGATCCCTTCGCGCAGCAACAGCGACATCAGCTGCTTCTGCTCGCTGGGAGTGAGCTCTTTGCTAAGGGTCAGCAGCAGCGATTCCAGATCGCTGTCGTGGGTAGAATAGGCGCCTGGTGTCTCTGCCACGCGCTGAGCGCTGCGGATAAACTCCCTGACTTGCTCATTGACATGGACCAGCCGCGCTTTGCCACCCTGGACGCCAGGCCGCGGAGAGGTTTGCCAGCCTTCTTTCCGCACCCACTTATTGATAGTTTGCCGGCTGTAGCCGGTCAGGTGGGCGATTTCTTCAGGTGTCATTCGTTCCTTGAGCATACTATTTCCTGAGTAAATGTATGGGAATTAGCTGCCCATGTTATAGCATCCTTTTACGTGAAAAAGTGACCTGTTTAACTTCTGGCTGCGATAAGGCTCGCAATGTCAGCAAGTTGCCTGCTTTTTCAGCGATTGAATTGCGAAGGATAATTTTGCCGTTGACACCTGAGCGAGGAATTCATATTATGCCGCCCGTCAACACGACACGCTTTACGTTACGGGGCTATAGCTCAGCTGGGAGAGCGCTTGCATGGCATGCAAGAGGTCAGCGGTTCGATCCCGCTTAGCTCCACCAAATTCTGCACCCAGCAGATTTGGTTCGTAAAGAGGTCCTGTGGGGCTATAGCTCAGCTGGGAGAGCGCTTGCATGGCATGCAAGAGGTCAGCGGTTCGATCCCGCTTAGCTCCACCAAAATTCAGAACCCTCGCCTCGGCGGGGGTTTTTGTTTTTAGCTGTTTTCATGTAAAGCACTTTCTGGTTAAGTCAGTTAATCTCCAGCTATTAAAATCGAAAGTAATTTCAGACTTTTTCCTGATAATTCACCTTGCCTGCCCTAAATAAGCAACATAACATTTCCCCATTAAACGTAATGAGGTTGCCGGAGTTTTAATTAACAATAATGCTTGATAAAATTAACATTAATATCAAAAAAACTCTGTTGGCCTTTCTCGTCAGTTTAGTCGCTATTCCGCTGGCTCGTTTTATTTCACCGCAAACGGTTATTGATGGCAATCTTATTTATATTGCCTGGCTGCCAATCAGCGTGATGTTTTCTGTTATTTTTATCTTTGGCCGCTATGCGATCGCACCATTAATTCTCGCGTTTGCCATTACCAATAGCTTTCTCATTGAATTAACGCTGTCACAGGCGCTTATTCTGCTCTTTTGTCAGCTGTTTGCTGTGTTTGTCTCCTGCGCTGTTTTACGCCTGATGGTGGGCAAGCGCTGGCGGTGTGGCCCCACGGCGAAACATATGGGGGCGCGGATCTTCTGGGGCGGCTTCTTCGCGCCGGTACTGTTGAAAATCACCATGTACCTTGCCGGGCAATATTTTGCGTTTCCATTATCTATTACCAGTTACTTTGGTAGTATGCCGTTGATTTATACCGTAATAGATATCCAAAGTTTAATCAGCGCGGCATTAATTTTTACGACGTTTCTTTATTATCCAATGCGGATGATTATCAGTCCGCACTATGCCCGACGTTTCTGGCGTCAGGAATGTTTACCATGGCTGGCACCCAAACATCGTTCTTTTACCCTATATTGGTTTATCTCGCTGGCGCTTTTATTAACTTTACTGTGTGCGCCGTATCAGTCTGAATTTATTGCCGGTTATTTAGTTCCGGTGATATTTATTGTCTACTTTATCGGGATTAGCCGGATTGGTCATGCGCTGCTGCGTATTTCATGGTCTGTCTCAGCCTTTTTGCTGGTGGTGTATAATAAAAACTTTCTCCAGGGCGTCCAAAGCGAGTATTCATTATCCTTTGTGCTGTCGGTCCTGATCTCCTTCACTATCTGTTTGTTTTATATGGCAGACACCTATGCCCGCAGCGATCGCAATAAACGCCGCTGGCGTAGCCAGGCGGAAGAGGATCCGCTGACGGGCTTACCTAATCTGCGCGCGCTGGTGAGCCATTTACAGAGTAGTCCTCTGCAGGCTATCTGCAGCTTGCGTATCGATAATCTCGATTTTCTTAGCCGACATTATGGGCTAATGATGGGGGTGGACTGTAAACGGCAAA
>NZ_JBCNNS010000233.1:0-3965 GCF_039594335.1 Raoultella sp. | reverse complement strand
GTATCGGGCTGTACCTGATCGATAGCTATGTCAGCCAGGCTGGCGGAGCGATCGAGGTCGCCGACAACATGCCTCGCGGCGCGATTTTTTCACTGTTTATTCCTGCCACGGGAACCGCCTGGCGATCCGCAACGGCGCATTCGATTACATCCTCAAGCCGGTATCGTGGAAGCGTCTTAACAAGTCACTTGAGCGCTTTATGCAGTTCGCTGAACAGCAGCGGGTGTGGAAGATTGTCGATCAGCAAAACGTGGATTCCCTGTATCAACTGCAGGCGAAAAACTACCGCCAGGATAGCGGTAGCAAAGGCATAGAGGGGAATACGCTGGCGCGGGTACAAAATCTCTTTAGCCACCATGTGATGCACTGCTTTTCAGTGGACGAAGTCGCCAGCGCGACGGGGCTGAGTAAAACCACCGCCCGCCGCTATCTGGAACACTGCGTGGAGAGCGGTTTTCTCAGCGTAGAGATGCAATACGGTAAGATAGGTCATCCGCGTAGAATGTATAGACATAGCGCGGTCTGAACCGCCGCAATCCCTCTCCCGACACATCGCGGGAGAGGTCCGGTATTAAGAAAGGCGTATAGCCGCCTGGTTCAGGACATAGCCGTACAGCCGCTTGATGCCGTCAGAGTCCGTCTCGCTATATACCCCCTGCAGCTCGGGTGAAAAACCGGGCAGCATGTTGACGCCCTCTTCCAGCGCCAGGAAATAGCGCAGCACCGCGCCGCCCCAGACTTCGCCAGGCACCACGCACAGCACTCCCGGCGGATACGGCAGCGCTCCTTCCGCGGCAACCCGGCCTTCGGCCTCGCTTAACCGCACCAGCTCAACGTTGCCGCGAATAAATTCGCGGTTGGCATCCTGTGGGTTCATCACCACGCGCGGGAAGCTCTGCTTGCGGAACATCTCTTTTTGCAGATCCTTCACCTCAAAGCTGACGTACAGATCATGCATCTCCTGGCACAATTCGCGGAGGGTGTAATCGCGATAGCGAACCGGATATTTGTTATAGATAGTCGGCAGTACGTCGGCCAGCGGCGTGTCGGCTTCGATATGCTGTTCAAACTGCGCCAGCATCGCCACCAGGCGAGCCATTTTTTCCTCACTCTCGGCCGGCGTGAGCAGGAACAGGATCGAATTCAGGTCGCACTTCTCCGGGACAATGCCGTTCTCACGCAGATAGTGCGCCAGAATGGTCGCCGGGATGCCAAACCCGGTATATTCGCCGCTTTCAGCATCAATGCCCGGTGTCGTCAGCAGCAACTTGCAAGGGTCGACAAAGTACTGCTCACTGGCATAACCGTCAAAACCGTGCCAGCGGGCGCCCGGTTCAAAGCTGAAGAAGCGCCGCTCGCGGGCAATGGTTTCGGTGGGATAATCCTGCCACGGACGCCCCGCCACAACCGGCGGAATAAATGGCTGAATCATTTTGCAGTTGGCGATGATCGCCTTGCGCGCGTCAATCCCCTGCACCACGCACTCTGCCCACAGTCGGCGGCCGCTCTCTCCCTCGTGGATTTTGGCGTTCACGTCCAGTGCCGCAAACAGCGGGTAAAACGGACTGGTGGAAGCATGCAGCATAAAGGCATTATTCAGCCGCTTATGCGGGCAGAATCGCGCTTGGCCGCGCAGGTGGTTATCTTTTTTGTGGATCTGCGACGTTTGCGAGAACCCCGCCTGCTGCTTATGCACCGACTGGGTAACAAAAATGCCCGGATCGTTTTCATTCAGCGCCAGCAGCAGCGGCGAGCAGTCGGCCATCATCGGAATAAACTGTTCATAGCCTACCCACGCGGAATCAAACAGAATGTAGTCGCACAGACCGCCGATTTTATCCACCACCTGACGGGCGTTGTAGACCGTACCGTCGTAGGTGCCCAGCTGAATGACCGCCAGGCGGAACGGACGCGGCGTATCGGCTTTTTCCGGCGCCACTTCGCGAATCAGATTGCGCAGGTAGTGTTCATCAAAGCAGTGGTCATCGATGCCGCCGATAAAGCCAAATGGGTTTCTCGACGCTTCGAGATAGACCGGCGTGGCCCCCGCCTGAATCAACGCGCCGTGGTGGTTGGATTTATGGTTGTTGCGGTCGAACAACACCAGGTCGCCGCGCGTCAGCAGCGCGTTGCAGACCACTTTATTCGCCGCTGAAGTGCCATTGAGCACAAAATAGGTTTTGTCGGCATTGAAGACCTTCGCCGCGAACTTCTGCGCGTGCTTCGCCGAGCCTTCGTGGATAAGCAGGTCCCCAAGTTTCACATCGGCATTGCACATATCGGCGCGGAAAACGTTCTCGCCAAAGAAGTCAAAAAACTGGCGGCCCGCAGGGTGTTTTTTAAAGAAAGCGCCGTGCTGATGCCCAGGACAGGCAAAGGTGCTGTTGTCCATCTCGACGTATTGCGTCAGAGTATCGAAGAACGGTGGCAGCAGATTCTCTTCATAGCTGCAGGCAGCAGCTTCCAGCTCAAGCCACTCCTGCTCTTTCCCGCCGATCATCGCCGTCACGCCGTCTGGCTTTTCCATGTCGCTATCGGTCAGCAAATAGACCGGCAGGTTAAAGCCGCTGCGTTTCAGCAGAGAGAGGATGCCGCTGCGGCTGTCCGCTGCGGTAATGACGACTGCCGCCACATCGGTAAAATCAGTACTGTCCAGCGCCACCACACGACGGTGGGTAGAGAGATGAGAGACCAGCGAGTGGCTGGCGGCAATGTGCATTGATTTCATTAGCGCGAATACCCGTTTCCGGAGAGTAAAAGGCTTCAGGCAAAGCATTAATACCTTGCCCAACGAAATGTCAGGGTCCGACTGGATTCCAGCTCCGACCGCCAGACATCAGTAAAAGCAGACCGGGTCCGATCTTACTGTTGTCCTGCAGTGAGCATGCGCTGCCTTCACCGCATGAGGCGCAGGGAATCAGAATGCAAAGTCGCAAGATGAGACGGCTTACGTATCCGCGTACAGCGGTAATGATGATGTACGGAGGGGGCGATCATCGGCGGCCTCATCGCTGAAGAGAAGAAAATTCGCGCAATAATGTCACCTTTGATATACCTGCGCAAGATGAAATCTGTATGCAAATACGATACATATTTGCAGGCCTTTACCCTGCTTTCGGGTCATAATAATGCCGTTGTCAGGGATAATGAACAGGAGCACACTGCAGTGGTGACAGGACCTTTTATTAATGCCGGCGCGGTCCTTTTAGGCGGCGTACTGGGCGCGCTGTTAAGCCAACGGTTGCCGGAGCGGATTCGGACATCGATGACCTCTATTTTTGGTCTGGCGTCATTGGGGATTGGTATTCTGCTGATCGTGAAATGCGCCAACCTTCCGGTGATGGTGCTCTCCACGCTGGTCGGCACGCTGCTTGGCGAAGCCTGCAATATGGAAAAAGGTATCAATACCGTGGTCAGCAAGCTTCAGCAGTGGCTCACGCCAGCAGGCAAAAAAAAGGCGCAGTTGAATTCGTCGTTTATTCAGAGCTATGTCGCCATAATTGTCCTGTTCTGCGCCAGCGGTACCGGGATTTTCGGTGCCATGCGCGAAGGGATGACCGGTGATGCCAGCATTCTGATCGCCAAAGCCTTTCTCGACTTTTTCACCGCCACGATTTTCGCCTGCACGCTGGGATTTGCCGTTTCAGCCATTTGCGTACCGATGCTGCTCATCCAGCTCACGCTGGCGGCCTGCGCGTCGCTGATCATGCCGCTCACCACGCCGATGATGATGGCCGATTTCAGCGCCGTCGGCGGCATGCTGCTGCTGGCAACCGGACTACGCATCTGCGGAATTAAGATGTTTGCGGTGGTGAACATGCTACCAGCCCTGCTTCTGGCGATGCCGATTTCAGTGGCCTGGACGCTTTTTTTCACCTGAAAACGGGTGCTTTTAATTCGAACTGGTGATAGATTGTGCAGTCCGCATCGATTTGAATAAATTTCGTTGACGAAGCGAGGCGAAT
>NZ_JBCNNS010000232.1:0-4046 GCF_039594335.1 Raoultella sp. | reverse complement strand
TTATTCAGCGCGTGCTTAACGGCATGGCCAGCCGCCGTCCGCGTCTCGACGCCCTACGCGATTCCTGGCAGGATCTGGATACCCACTACGACCAGCTGGAGGGGCAGTTCTGGCGCTTTTATCCGCAGATGATGCGCCTGGCAGAAAACAAACAGCTGTAATCGTTGCATCATTGATAGGTAAAAGCTGGCTGAACGATTGTTAGCGCCTCTTTGTGTTATTAGCGGCCAGGCTCTATACTTGCCCGCGTTGCGTTCCAAATAACCTTAGTAATTACAGGAGAATCAAATGGTTCTGGTCACTCGTCAAGCGCCGGATTTTACTGCAGCCGCTGTGCTGGGTAATGGTGAGATCGTTGAGAAATTCAATTTCAAACAGCACACCAACGGTAAACCTACCGTTCTGTTCTTCTGGCCGATGGACTTCACCTTCGTGTGCCCGTCTGAGCTGATCGCGTTCGACAAACGTTACGAAGAATTCCAGAAACGCGGCGTGGAAGTGGTTGGCGTTTCCTTCGACTCCGAGTTCGTTCACAACGCATGGCGTAACACCCCGGTAGACCAGGGCGGTATCGGCCCGGTTAAATACGCGATGGTTGCTGACATCAAACGTGAAATCCAGAAAGCTTACGGTATCGAGCATCCGGACGAAGGCGTAGCGCTGCGCGGCTCTTTCCTGATCGACGCTAACGGCGTGGTACGCCACCAGGTGGTTAACGACCTGCCGCTGGGCCGTAACATCGACGAAATGCTGCGTATGGTTGACGCGCTGCAGTTCCACGAAGAGCACGGCGAAGTCTGCCCGGCGCAGTGGGAAAAAGGAAAAGAAGGTATGGCTGCTTCTCCGGAAGGCGTAGCAAAATACCTGACCGAAAACGTCTCCAGCCTGTAATCGGCACGCGTTTTAATAAAAGGCTCGCTCAGGCGGGCCTTTTTTGTTAGCGGTGTCAAAATTTAAGAAAATGCCCCGCCGATATTTGTGACCAGAGATACACTTCTGCCGAAAAAATTCGCCCTACCTCTCACTTTTTCTCTGTCAAATTTCAGCGTCAAAATACAAAGCCTTCATAACCCACTGAAAAATACATAAATTATTTATATCGTTTTCTGCCGGTACTTTGCCGTCGATGTGATCCCCATCAATATTTAAAACCCCGGATGTGATCTCATCCATCATTTTCATCAATGTATTTAGTCATGATTTTACTCAGGAACAGGAATACGTTCAGGAGCTGAGGATGGAAATTATTTTTGACCCGTCGTTAATCGCCCTTAAGCAGAATATTTCCCGTGCGGAAGAAGCCATCGAACTGGCGGGTTTATTACTCGCCAGGCGTCAGATTTGCAGCGCCGAATATGTCAACGAGATGCTGACGGTATATGAAGATTTCGGCGCCGCTATCGTCATAGACGACGGGATTGCCATGCCGCACGCCCGGCCGGAAAAAGGGGCATTGCAGACCGGATTTTCGCTTGTCACCACCGCCACCCCAATCTCCTTCGGCCACGATGAGTTCGATCCGGTTACCGTGATCATCGCTATCGCCGGCGCGGACGCTGACAGTCATATCAAAATGATCCAACTGATAGCCTCGCTGATCGAGTCAGATATTGTGACCTTCCTTCAGCAGGAAAATGACGTGAATTCAGTCTTACATTTCATCCAAAAACAAATGGAGTAGTCATTATGTTAGTTATCAGAACGGTTTGTGGTAACGGTATTGGCAGTTCATTGATGGCTGCGAATAATGTCAAAAAGATCTGTGAAGAATTAGGTATCAAAGCAGACGTCGCCTCGGTCGATTTTGCTAACGCCGTCGGCGAAAAAGCCGATCTTTACATCACGATCAAAGAACTGGCAAATCAATTTCCAACCCACTGTCATGTCGCCATCATTCGCAGCTATGTCCATAAAGCGAAAATCGCCGAGGATATTACCGACGCGCTGACCAAAATTGCGGCGAATCACTCTTAATTAACATAGAGGGAACGACCATGCAGGCTATTCTTAGTTTCTTAGCGGAAATATTCAGTCAACCTGCTTTTTTAATGGGGCTGATTGCTTTTGTCGGTTTAGTGGCGCTGCGCTCCCCCGGTAACAAACTCCTTACCGGCACATTAAAACCGATTCTAGGCTATTTAATGTTGAGCGCTGGCGCAGGCGTTATCGTTGCCAATCTCAACCCGCTGGGCGGTATTATCGAGGCCGGGTTTAATATCCGCGGCGTTATTCCAAACAATGAAGCCATTGTCTCCGTCGCCCAGAAGATGCTGGGCGTGGAAACCATGAGTATTTTGCTGTTAGGCTTTATTTTCAACCTGATTATCGCCCGCTGTACCAAGTATAAATATATCTTTCTGACCGGCCATCACTCGTTCTTCCTCGCCTGCCTGTTTTCCGCTGTCCTGCAGGCGGCGGAGTTCCATGGCTGGATGTTGATCCTGATCGGCGGATTCCTGCTGGGGTCATGGTCGGCCATCTCCCCCGCGATTGGTCAGCGTTACACCAAGCAGGTCACGGAAGACGGTGGGATCGCCATGGGTCATTTCGGCTCCCTCGGCTACTACCTCTCGGCATGGATCGCCAGCCGGACCGGCAATCCGGCAAATTCCTTCGCGGATACCGAAATTTCAGAAAAGTGGGGCTTTCTGCGCGATACCACCGTCACCACCGGTATCGTGATGTTTGTTATCTACTTTGTCTGCAGCGCTGTCGCCGGGTCGGCATACCTGAGCACCATCACCGACCAAAACATGCTGATCTTCTCGGTGCTGACCGGCCTGCAGTTCGCCGTTGGCGTGGCCATTGTGTACAACGGTGTGCGGCTGATCCTCGGCGATCTGGTGCCGGCATTCCAGGGCATCAGCCAGAAGCTGATCCCGGACTCCATCCCGGCCGTTGACTGCGCGGTATTCTTCACCTTTAGCCCCACCGCCGTGGTGGTGGGATTCATCAGCTCCTTCGTGGGCGGGCTGGTCGGGATGCTCTTGCTCGGCGGGCTGGGCATGGCGCTGATTATTCCCGGCATGGTGCCGCACTTCTTCTGCGGCGGCACGTCCGGCGTCTTCGCCGACAAGCTGGGCGGCAAGCGCGGATGTATCATCGCCTCCTTTATCGGGGGGATCTTCCTCGCCTTCCTGCCGGCGATGCTGCTGCCGGCGCTCGGCAACCTCGGGTTTGAAAACAGCACCTTCGCCGATTTCGACTTCGCGGTATGGGGCATCATTATCGGTAACGCCTTCACCCAGTTTGGCCAGGTCACTATCTACCTGATTTGTCTGGTGCTGCTCGTCGCGCTGCTGGCGCCTTTCTGTTTCCGTCACGTACGGGTGGTTGGCGATACGCTCAGCTATGAGGAGCTCACGGCGAAGCAGAAAAATGAATAAGCGACGTCATTTTTCCCGGCGGGGAGGTCACGCTTCCCGCCGCTGACCAATAATCAGGAGTGGTTATGGCTATTTTGTCCATTGGATTTGCTTGTTTCGATCAGTTTTTCTTTCTCAATGAATGGCCTCAGGAGAATACCAAAAACTTTTGTCATGATTTTATAGAAAGCGGCGGCGGCCCAGCGGCCAATGCGGCATGGCTGCTGGGATTATGGGGTGAGGAAGTCTATTACATTGGTCATCTGCATCAGGACCTTTACGGCCAGCGCATTATCGATGAGTTTGCCGAGGCGGGCGTGGATACCAGCCAGGTGGTTTTTTCCGATGACATGATCACTCCGCTGGCCTCGGTGCTGGTCAATCGCTTAACGGGTTCGCGGACGATTATTACCCGCAAGATGCAAACGCCACCTTCCCTGACCTACGATCAAAAGCTCAAACTGGACGACCTCGCCGAGCGGCTGATTGCCAGCGAGGAGCCGGTCACCATTTTAATTGACGGCCATGAGGCAGAAATCAGTGAATATTTAATTAAGAAACTGCCCCACGCCAAAGTCGTGATGGACGGGGGTTCACTGCGTGCCAGCAATATTAAACTGGCGGCCTGGACTGACTATTTTGTCGTAAGCGAACATTTTGCCCGCGATTATATGAGCTATC
>NZ_JBCNNS010000231.1:0-3895 GCF_039594335.1 Raoultella sp. | reverse complement strand
ACGAGATGATACTGACAGCGATAGAATACGTGAGAAGCGGATTTATATCTGCTCATGCTATTTACTCCTTGATTTGCTGGTAACAAACCGGGGCAGTATTTCGCATGGGCATTCTACGGGCAAAGCCCCACATGAACGATCACCACCCCCATAGGAGGTGGTTTAGGGGTGACAATTAAAAAGCCGGTCAGTGACCGGCTTTTTTTACTTCTTCTCTACCAACTGCTTAACGCTATCCGCATACTGGGCGACAAAGGCGTCCATATTGCTGGTATCCATCCCCTGCGGGTTCAGCTGATATTTACCGTCGACGTACATTGCCGGTACGCCTTGCAGCTGGAAGTCAGCGGCCGCTTTTTCCTGCTGAGCAACCAGGGATTTCACGACAAAGCTGTTCCATGCCGCATCGTAGTCTTCACCCTTCACGCCAGCGTCAACGAAGACTTTGCGAATATCAGCCACGGTCTGCACGGTCTGGGTTTTCTGTACCGCTTCAAACATCGGTACCGTGATCTTATCTTCAACGCCCAATGCCATCGCTACGGCCCATGCCTGGGTTAAGTCTTTACCCAAAGGTCCGAGGAATTCAACGTGGTACTTGGTCATTTTAACGCCTTCCGGCAGTTTTTTCTTCACGTTATCAGAAACGTGCAGCACTTCTTCAAACTGATAGCAGTGCGGACAGTAGAACGAGAAGAACTCAAGCACCTGAGGCGCGCCGGCTACGGGCTTATCAAGGGTGATGTACTGCTTACCGTCGGCGATCTGGGCAGCAGAAGCACTAAAAGCCAGAATCATACCAGCCAGCGCCAGCCAAATTTTTTTCATGTTTACGTCTCTCCTGGAAATATCTAATTAATACATTGGCGTTAACTGAAGAGGGGGTTCTTGCAGAACCTTCACCTGCTCAAGAAAAGTTGCTGTCTGCTCTCGCCAGTAATCTTCCCCGGTAAGCCAGGGGAAATTAACAGGGAAAGCAGGATCGTCCCAGCGCCTGAGCAACCATGCCAGATAATAAACTAACCGCATGGCGCGTAAAGGTTCGATAAGGGCGATTTCGTCTGAATTAAACGGACTAAATTCTTCATAAGCTTCAACGATCATCTCCAGCTGCATTCGCTGCTCGGCTTTATCACCGTTGAGCAGCATCCAGAGATCCTGGATGGCCGGACCGTTGCGGGCATCATCTAAATCGACAAAAAGCGGACCATCGCGCCAGAGAATATTACCGGCATGACAATCGCCGTGCAGACGCAAAACGTCAGCGTTCCCGTGCCATTGTGCTATAACGGCAGCAATCAGCTTATCTGCGGCGCGGAGGAAGTCCTTCTTCAGACCTGCGGGGATCAGCGTTGAGTGTTCAAAAACGTCCCGCGGCGCGAGCAAATATTCATTCACCCCAATCTCAGGGCGCGCGATAAAACGCGATTTACGCCCGATCTGGTGCAAACGCCCCAGATAACGGCCGACAGACTCCATTTGATCGAGGTTATCAGATTCAAACTGGCGCCCACCTAAGCTGGGGAACACAGCAAAATAGAAGCCCTGATGCTGATGAAGGGTACTGTCATTGAAAAATAATGGTGCCGCAACAGGAACATCATCCTGCTTGAGCTGGAGGGTAAACTGGTGTTCTTCGAGGATCTGTTCGGCAGACCAACGTCCAGGACGATAGAACTTCACCACATAGCGATGGCGGTCTTCGTCCTGAAACTGGTAAACGCGGTTTTCATAGCTGTTAAGCGGAGTGAGCCCGGAGTCCACCCGCATCCCCAGATCGAATAACCCATCAATGATGGTATCCGGGTTTAGCGTCTGAAAATTAAAAGCCTTATCGTGCATCCTGACATCCGATAATCTTAGGAATAGTTCAGGATATCATCTCATAACTCGTTCCGCGGCAGCACTTACAACCTTTTACTCTTTAATCACGCCGCGCGCACGCAATAAGGCCGTTTTGAAATCCTCTTCGTAATCCTTCTGAATACCCGGAATAACGGCTTCTTTTGCCGAATCACGCATTTTCAGATGATAAATCAGGATATCGTCGGAAAGATCGGCCAGTTCGCCAGTGTAACCGGCCTCTTTTGCGAGTTTCTGCAAAAATTGCATCAGGTTCAGTTCCGGCTCTTTCTGCCAGGCTGGCTGGAGGAGTTCAATTACTTCATTCAGACGTTTACATTTCATGGTCATGCTCCTTACTCTTGATAGCGACAAGTTAACAGGGTCAATCCCACAATGAAAGAGGCGATATTGATATGCAAGGCGAGGTCATAACCGGCGTTGTATTAGCAGGCGGAAGGGCCACGCGGATGGGGGGAACGGATAAGGGATTGCAGTTGCTCGATGGTAAGCCATTATGGCGCTATGTGGCAGAGGCGCTGTCTCCTCAGGTAACAGACCTGGCTATCAGTGCCAACCGTAATCTGGAACGCTGGTATGAAAGCGGATATCCGGTTTATACCGACAGTCTCTCTGACTTCCCGGGTCCATTAGCTGGCATGCTATCCGTGATACAGCAGACAGAGAGCGAATGGTTTCTCTTCTGTCCCTGCGATACCCCTTTTATCCCCACATTCCTGGCTGAGCGCTTTTTACAGCAGAAAAAAACCGCCGCCGTAGTCTGGGTCTACGACGGAGAACGCGATCATCCTGCCATTACCCTGATGCATCGATGTGTAATGCCCGATCTGGCGGCATATCTTGCCGCAGGTGAACGACGCGTGATGGCCTTTATACGCAGCAGCGGCGGGCATCGCGTTGATTTCAGCGATGCCCGGTCAGCATTTATTAACATCAATACTCTTGATGACTTGCAGAGCATACAGGAGCAATCATGATCCCCGTTCTCGCCATTTCCGCCTGGAGTGGTACCGGTAAAACAACGCTGTTGAAGAAATTGATCCCCGCATTGTGTGCAGCCGGCCTGCGTCCAGGCTTGATCAAGCATACCCATCACAATATGGATGTCGATAAACCGGGTAAAGACAGCTATGAATTGCGTAAAGCCGGGGCAGCTCAAACGATTGTCGCCAGTTCACAACGCTGGGCGCTAATGACGGAAACGCCGGATGAGGAAGAGGTGGATTTGGCCTGGCTGGTCAGCAGAATGGATGCATCAACGCTGGATTTAGTTCTGGTTGAAGGGTTTAAGCATGAACCGGTAGCGAAGCTGCTGCTTTTTCGGCAACAGGGCGGCCATCATGTTGAGGAGCTCATCCTGGATGATCATGTGATTGCGGTGGTCAGCGACATTCCAGTAGAGACATCACTCCCGCAGCTAGATTTAAACAATATTCCGCAGATCGTGGCGTTTATTCTACGATGGTTGGCAGAAGCTTAATCGCAGCCTGATGGCGGATTATTTCAGCAATGGGCGTAAGATTGCGCCCGTTCGGCACTATTTCTGCGAGATTAAGCATAACGGAGAAATAACGACAAAAACGCAAAAAGCCCGTCCAGACGGACGGGCTTTTTACTGATTTAATGCCAGGCGGTTTGCCGGACTTCCTGCCCGTCACCCTCGTACTGTGCAACCTCGTTCCCGACGATGTGCCCTGCTCCCGCAGCCACACTCCCCGGCGGACCGCAGACACAACAAAGGGCCCAGTCTTCCGACTGAGCCCTTCATCTTGTTTGATGCCTGGCAGTTCCCTACTCTCGCATGGGGAGACCCCACACTACCATCGGCGCTACGGCGTTTCACTTCTGAGTTCGGCATGGGGTCAGGTGGGACCACCGCGCTACTGCCGCCAGGCAAATTCTTTATACTCTGTCCCGTGTCTTTTACACTGATACTGCGTTGGCTGCTCTCGCGAACGTCAGTCACATACCTTTGTATGCTCCTTCCGTCGCTTCATTTGCCGCCTTGTCTCAGCGTAAAATCCTTCAGGAC
>NZ_JBCNNS010000230.1:0-4063 GCF_039594335.1 Raoultella sp. | reverse complement strand
CCACACAGACGGGCATTGTTTTCGATAAGTTTTAATAAGTCTTCACGGTCGTTCGGGTAGACAATGCGGAAGTCCAGGCGTTCGAGGGCGCGATGCAGTTCACGGATGGGTTCTTCTTTAAAGTAAACCCCCATGTGATTCATGATTGCAATAACGTTCATAGTCAAATCTCCAGATAAAGAGAGCCCCTCCCGCCAGGTCATGACAGGTGATGGAAGGAGCCTCAGGAATAGGGTTGCTGATTAATGCGCGCTGGCGGTATTGCTCTCAGCGGAGTTGTTGTGCTGACGCTGGTGCATTTTGCGACCGTAGAACATCAGGATAATCAGGCTGACGATAAAGGTACCGGCCAGTTCGAAGGAGCTTGCCCCCATCAGGGCGATGAAGCAGAACGCGCAGCCGAGTACGGAGCAAATCAGGCTGACGAAGTTGCGTACATTGATGCCTTCGAAGCGAATCAGGTCAACGCAGGAGTAGAAGTAAGGCAGCATGGTCAGCAGGACGGCAATACCGGTCAGTTCACCGAACAGATCAGAAGCCTTGCCGCCGGTGGAGTTCATCAGGGTAATCAGCACCATCAGCGCGGTCATTTTCACCGCAGCCAGCAGCAGACCTTTTTTCGGAATACCGTTGCTGTCGACTTCGCCATACACTTTCGGGAAGTTACCGTCATTGGCAGCACGTACGCCAGCCTGCCCCACCAGCATCATCCACGAACCAAGCGAAGTCAGGCAGGCAAAGGCGGTGAAGGCGGAAACCATCGGCGCAGCCCAGCCGCCGAGAATGGTGGAGGCACTCACTGCAAACGGCGCACCGGATGCGGCCATCTGAGAGGCAGGATACATACCTGCAATCACCTGGGTCGCGGCGATGTAGACGATACCGGCCATCGCGGTGCCCAGCATGGTGGCCAGCGGCACGGTACGTTTCGGGTTTTTCACCATCCCGGTACTGACGGCGGCGGATTCCACCCCGACGAAGGCCCACAGGCAGAGCAGGATACTTTTGATGACCGCGTGGCTGTCCGTGGTGCTGGAGGTGTTCCAGTTTGCCTGATAGGTTGCAGCATCAAACCAGTGCCAGCCGACCACTGCGGTCATCACTACCGGAATAAGTACCAGCACCAGGCCAATCGTCGTCAGGCGGCTAACCCAGGTCCCACCGAGCATATTCACGAAGGTAAATATCCATACGATGGCAATACAGGCAATGCCTGCCGGCACTGGGTTATTTAAAACCGGGAAGAACGTTGATAAATAAGAGACGGCGGTAATACCGATTGCCAGGTTACCGATCCAGTTGGCGTGATAATAAAGGACGCCGGTCTGGAAACCGAACGCTGGAGATATTTCACCCGCATAGGCAATGGGGCCACCCTGCTGCGGATTTTTGGTCGCCAGTCGGGCATAAACATAAGCCAGAGACATCGCGCCAATAATAGAAATCACCCATCCCCAGATGGCAATACCACCGATGCTAGCGAGGTTTGCAGGCAATAACGCAATACCGCTCCCCATCATATTACCAGCGACAACGCCGGTACAGGCAAATAGCCCGATTTTCTTGGCAGAACTCATGTTTGCTTTTCTCCTGAGTTTATTTTTGAGGTACAGATCATGATGATGAATATTTTATTAATCCGACCAACTGCCAATAAGATTACTGATGAGTACGAGATAAGTCCTAAAGATAAAGTGAAATAACTGAAAACATCAGACAAATGATATTTTGACCTTTTTCAATTAACATATCAGGATGACATGTTTTTATCATAAAAAGGTAAACATCGTTTACTTACATAGAATTAAAAGAAAAGTAACGTGTTAAATTTGTGTTGTGCCACGCAATTCCTGCATCGAATATATATAACAATCACGGATCTCATGAGAAACATAAATTTAACCTCGCCACGCTCAATATCCTGAGCATGGCGAGGGTTTACTTATTCTGAAGAGAGGAAATTATCGAGGTAGGGTACCACACGGGTGACGGAAGTCTGGAAGACGGCATTTTCAATCCAGTAAAAGGTGTTCTCGCCCGGGCGTAAATTAAATGCCGTCAGATAAGCATCCGCAGCTTCCCGGTTTTCCCCTTTCATCTCATAGACTTTACCCAACAGCACGTAATTCACCCAGGACATCTCGAGGTCGATCCCGGTATTAATCGCGTTATACGCTTCATCGACTTTCCCCTGGCCCAACAAATCCACTGTTTTAATTTGATAAAATACCGCCGAATCTTTGATCCCCGGCATATCGCCAACCCGGGAGATTTCAGCATACAGCGCGCTGAGCTGCTCTTTATTTAACGGCTGTTGCGAATGACGTAATACATCCACCAGCGTTTTTTCCGCATAGGCGTAAGCAAACTCAGGCGAATCTTTAATCACATCATCAAGCAACGTGCTGGCCTTACCTAATGAATCCACATCGCCGTTCATTAATAACTGATGCGACTCGTAGAAATGCGTCAACGCCGTGCTGTGTGACGGTTGATACTGTTTCAGCATCGCCTGCATGCGTTCCGACCACGGCTGCTTTAAGGCCTCCGATAAGCTACTCAGCAGGTCGTTTTGAATCGCCAGCTGGTTGTCGCTGGTGATGAAATACCGTTTTATCCAGCATGGTTGAGCCGTCGGCGTTATCCACCATCTGTACGGACATAAAGCACTGCTGCGCGCGATAGTGTCGCTGGTTGACGAACTCAATGGTCAGCGTTTTACCTGAACTGCTCGGCTCATTAATGTTGTAGTTGGTTTTGTCATGCACCATAAAGGTCGAGAAGGTGTTGAGCGACGTGGTCACCAGGCTGCCTAAGCCCACCGCATACGAGTGCTGCGATGCCCAATTGGTGCAGGAATTCCCTTTCAGCAGATGGATATCGATATCGCGCGGGTTCAGCAGCAAACGCGCTTTATTCACCGGTGGCCGCGACTCAAGCGACGACAACGCCACCAGGGCCACGCAGGTACCCAGCGCCAGCAGGAACAAGATCCAGACCCACAAGGTAGTAATAGGTCGACGCTTCTCCGGTTTTACGGCCGGCGTCTGGCCTTGCTCAACCTCGGCGGCAGAGAGCGTTGGGGTCGTCAGGTCAGATGTCGCTGCGGGGGACGCGGGCGAGATTGCCATCGCGGCTTCTTCCCCTTCTTCCGTACACCAGATGACCGG
The DNA here is from genome assembly GCF_039594335.1 of Raoultella sp. Lineage (NCBI taxonomy): Bacteria > Pseudomonadati > Pseudomonadota > Gammaproteobacteria > Enterobacterales > Enterobacteriaceae > Klebsiella > Raoultella sp. Next base: position 893 of record NZ_JBCNNS010000230.1, on the reverse strand, counting down.
CACGGTGAGCTTATAGCCGCGCTTTGGTACCGTCGCAATATATTCGAGGATACTATCGTTGCCATCTTTCAACGATTTACGTAACTCGGAAATACTCTGCGTGACGACATGGCTGGTCACTACATTACGTGTCCAGACATTATCAATAAGCTCGTCCCTGCTGAGCACTTCGCCAGGATGACGAGCAAAGAAGACCAACAGATCGATTAAGCGCGGTTCAAGAGTAAGCTGACGCCCCTTCCGACTGATTTGGTTAACGGAGGGTATAACCAGCCATTCTCCCACGCGAACAACAGGTTGTTGCATAAAAAAGAGCCCAAAACGAAAAGGGAAAGGCGCGATAATAGCACATTTTCTACCCCTATTTATGATAGGGGTCATCCCTTTATCGCGTTATATCATTCTGATCTTATTTCACTTAGCCAGTTTTTATTTCCAAACAAAACCTACAATACTTTATTAACATCTGTTTCATTTCCGCCCAAAATCACTTGCTGCTGAACTCACCCATTCCCATTAACGAGGCTCTCTTCGGCGGCGGTAAAGCCGGTTATCTGGACTCCCCCGCTGTCGACACGCAACAGGTCTACAACCCCATCAGAGACAAATTTCGGCTTGCAGGCGGATTAACCGTGCTCCTGCCGATGCTGCGCCACCGCCTGCTCGAGCGCGCTAATATCCGGGCTGGACAGCAGCGGCTGCAGACTCAATAGCGTCTCTTCCTCTAATTCATAGAGGTTCAGCTTCAGCAGTCGCTTAATGTCGAGCTCGGGAAAACGGTACTTGATAAAGGTGGCCGGATTGCCGCCTACCACGCTATAGGGTGCGACGTCTTTGGTGACCACCGCGCCCGCCGCCACCACAGCGCCTTCGCCAATCGTGACGCCCGGCAT